>NZ_JBLROA010000001.1:0-179634 GCF_047921505.1 Micromonospora sp. SL1-18
ACCCCGGTCGATGGCGTCCATCAACGCCAGGAACTTCTTGCGGCGCAGGTTCATCCCGCCACCGATCTCGCTGACCCACTCGTCCACCGCCAGGCCGCGAGCCAGACAGAACTGCTGCATCGCCGCCACCTGCAAGGCCAGGTCGGCCTTCTGCCCCAGCGAGGAGACCCGGCAGTACACCACCACCACCCTGCGTCGGGCGGCGTCGAAGCCGGGCTGCAACACCCTACGCACATCGGAGTCGTCGAAGTACCGCTGCCCCGACGGCAGACGGCGAGCCACAATCCGCCCTTCCACCTCCCATCGACGCACCGTCCTCACCGAACGACCGATCCGCGTAGCGAACTCGCCGATCCGATAACACTGCCCACGATGGTCGACAATAGACGGTTCTGGCCAGAAAAACGATCACTAGTCGCTCCTCCTCGAAGTGACTGGCCACCCTGGGGTCGGGAGCGCTCCCAGCATAGGCCCAGCCGTGGCCGGCCGCGTCCCCTGGGCGGACCGCGGTGCAGGGCGCGGGCCGGGCCGGGGCGGGTGGCCGGTGGTCAGTGGGTGGGTGTCGCTCGGGGCGCGGGGTGAGCGGCGGGGTGGGCAGATAGCGAAAGGAGGCCGATCGGGCGGCGTGTCGCGCCTTTCTCGTCGGCCTCTTTTCCCGTCGACGGCGGGGGTTTAGTGTGTGGGGACGGGGGAGGGCGACCCCCGTCCCCACGAGTGGTGCGAACACGCGCGAGTGTGGATTTGGCGTCCTGTCGTGCGTGTCGCGCGGGAGCCGGGCCACGCGAGTGGCTCTGGTTCCACCTCCCCTCCATGCCGGTGGGTGATGGCTGGCGGCGGCGTCCGGGCTGGCCCGTCGTCAGCCTCTTGGGCCACTGGAGACACAGGTTCCCCAGCAAACTCGGATTTGCACCTCGGTCGATGGAAGCGCTCCCATCGGCGATGCTTGCGACTGTAGTGCCCGTCACCGGTTTGGGAAAGCCCCAAAACAAGATCGAAACATGGATGTGGCTGATTGCCTGGACGTTGTGGTGGGAGCGCTTCCATGTCACACTCTCCCCAATCGCGACACGGAGCCAGCACGCGCGAGCGTGGGACCGCCGAGGGCACCCGGACACCCGGTGCGGCGTCCTGCGATCCCCGGCACGACCGGGTCGACCACCTTTCCGGGCGCCTCCGTCCCCCCGTGTCCGCCCGTCGACGCGTGGAGGCGCCCCGCCGGGGCCGCACGGTCCCGGCCCGGTCCGAGGAGACACCGCGCACATGAGACTCATGGCCAGACGTCGCCGCATGGCGATGTTCGCCGCCACCGCCGTCACCATCGGCGGGGTGGCCCTGCCCGCCGGTCCCGCGCAGGCCGCCCCGGCCTGCGACGTGACGTACGTGACGAACGACTGGACCGGCGGCTTCACCGCCAACATCGACGTCAAGAACCTGGGCGACCCGGTCAACGGCTGGACGCTGAAGTTCACCTTCCCCAACAGCAGCCAGCAGGTGACCCAGGGCTGGTCGGCCAGGTGGAGCCAGTCCGGCAGCGAGGTGACCGCGACCAACGAGTCGTGGAACGGCGACCTCGGCACCGGCGCCACGGCCAGCATTGGGTTCAACGGCGCCTACTCCGGCAGCAACCCGAAGCCCACCTCGTTCACCCTCAACGGGGTCACCTGCAACGGCGTCACCGCCAACCAGCCGCCCACCGTCGCCCTCGACGTGCCGGCCGGGCCGTTCGTGGCGCCGGCGACCGTGCCGCTGACCGCGACCGCCAGCGACCCGGACGGGACCATCAGCAAGGTCGAGTTCTACCGCAACGGCCTGCTGGTCAACACCGACACCACCGCTCCGTACGCGTACACCCTGGACAGCCTGCCGGCCGGCAGCTACACAGTGCAGGCCAAGGCGTACGACAACCTCGGCGCCAGCGCCGTGGCTGAGAAATCCTTCACGGTCAACCCCGCCACCGGGCCGGCCCTGGTGGCCGCCCCGCTCGCGCTCAGCGTGGACAAGGGCAGCACTGCCACCTTCAACCTGAAGCTGAGCGCCGCACCGAGCGGCAACGTGCCGGTGACGCTGACCCGCACCGGTGAGCCCGGCATCACCGTCTCGCCCACCGCGACGACTTTGACGCCGTCGAACTGGAGCACCGGCGCCACCATCACCGTCGCCGCGGCGGCGAACGCCGGCAATGGCACCGCCACCATCACCGCCGCCGCCACCGGCTACACCCCCGTGTCGGTGACCGCCACCGCGGTCGACGCGGGCGGCGACAACGCCTACATCAAGAAGTTCCTCGACCAGTACAACAAGATCAAGAACTCGGGCTACTTCAGCCCGGAGGGCGTGCCGTACCACTCGATCGAGACACTGATCGTCGAGGCACCCGACCACGGCCACGAGACCACCTCGGAGGCATTCAGCTTCTGGATCTGGCTCGAGGCACAGTACGGCCGGGTCACCCAGAACTGGGCACCGTTCAACAACGCCTGGACGGTGATGGAAAAATACATAATTCCGAATCATTCAGATCAGCCAACCGCCGGCGCCCCGGGCACCCCCCAGTACGCGGCAGAGTACAACCAGCCCAGCCAGTACCCGTCGCAGCTGCAACCGAACGTGCCCGTCGGCCAGGACCCGCTGCGCAACGAGCTCCAGTCCACCTACGGCACCGGCGACATCTACGGCATGCACTGGCTGCTCGACGTCGACAACAAGTACGGCTACGGCCGCTGCGGCGACGGCACCACCCGCCCGGCCTACATCAACACCTTCCAGCGCGGCCCCCAGGAATCGGTGTGGGAGACCGTGCCGCAGCCGACCTGCGACACGTTCAAGCACGGCGGCCAGTACGGCTACCTCGACCTGTTCATCAAGGAAGCCAACGCCCCGGCCAAGCAGTGGAAGTACACCGACGCCCCGGACGCCGACGCCCGCGCCGTGCAGGCCGCCTACTGGGCGCTGACCTGGGCCAAGGCGCAGGGCAAGCAGGCCGACGTCGCGGCGACCGTGGCCAAGGCCGCCAAGATGGGCGACTACCTGCGCTACTCGCTGTTCGACAAGTACTTCAAGAAGATCGGCAACTGCGTCGGCCCCACCACCTGCCCGGCCGGCACCGGCCGCGACTCGGCGCACTACCTGCTCTCCTGGTACTACGCCTGGGGCGGCGCGTACGACACGTCGCAGAACTGGTCCTGGCGCATCGGCTCCAGCCACAACCACTTCGGCTACCAGAACCCCCTCGCAGCCTGGGCACTGACCAACGTGCCCGAGCTCAAGCCCCAGTCGCCGACCGCGGTCGCCGACTGGCAGAAGAGCTACGACCGGCAGCTGGAGTTCTACACCTGGCTGCAGTCCACCGAGGGCGGCATCGCCGGCGGAGCCACCAACAGCTGGGACGGCAGCTACTCCCAGCCGCCGGCCGGCACGGCCACCTTCTACGGCATGTTCTACGACGTCGCCCCGGTCTACCGGGACCCGCCGTCCAACCAGTGGTTCGGCATGCAGGCCTGGTCGATGCACCGCATCGCCGAGCTGTACCTGCAGACCGGCAACACCAAGGCCAAGGCGCTGCTGGACAAGTGGGTGCCCTGGGCCATCGCCAACACCACCCTGGGCACCAACTGGTCCATCCCGTCGGACCTGCAGTGGACCGGCCAGCCCAACAACTGGGACCCGGCCAACCCACAGCCGAACACCAACCTGCACGTCACAGTGACCAAGGGCGGCCAGGACGTCGGCGTCGCCGCCGCGTACGCCCGGACCCTGATCGCGTACGCGGCCAAGTCCGGCAACACCGCCGCCAAGAACACCGCGAAGGGACTGCTCGACGCGCTGTCCGCCGCCGCCGACACCAAGGGCGTCTCGCGGCCGGAGACACGCGAGGACTACGGCCGCTTCGACGACGTCTACAACGCCAGCAACGGCCAGGGCCTCTACATCCCGCCGGGCTGGACCGGCAAGATGCCCAACGGCGACGCCATCGCCGCGGGCAAGAGCTTCCTGGACATCCGGTCGTTCTACAAGAACGACCCGGACTGGCCGAAGGTCGACGCGTATCTCAAGGGCGGTCCCGCGCCGACGTTCAACTATCACCGGTTCTGGGCCCAGGCGGACGTCGCCATGGCCTACGCCGACTACGGCACCTACTTTCCCGCGGGGTGAGGTGACCACTCCGCCACGGGTGGCCGGACCACCCGTGGCGGAGGCCGACCGGGCCGAAGGCGGAACACACAGGGCTCGATCGGCGACGGCCTGATTCCTGTCAGGCCGGGTGGGCCGGCCGTCCGGCCGACGCAGCGGACGGACCGGCCCACCCTTGCGCCCGTAGACGAACTTGCCGCGAAAACACGCGCGAAAAACCGGCCGCCACGGGATCACATCAGGGCCATGGAGGGAGTAACGTACATCACCGGAGAGGCCGCTCCCCCCGTGGCGGCCTCTCTCCTAATTTCCGACCCGCCGTCCGCATCGGATCCTCAAACCGGATGCTCGGCCACCGCCGCCCGACCCCAGCAACCAGGACGCGACGGCAACCCAACGAACGCTCTAAACGGCCGGCCGATAAGTTGTGTCAGTGGGCGGGACAACGAGAAATACAACGGCGATCCGGCTGGTCGTGGTGGCCACGGCCCAGGCGATCGCGCTGCTCCTGATCTGGCGTTTCGCCGTGCACACCCCGACCGGCCAGTGGATCGACACCGTCGCGCTGACCGGCAACCAGATCGGCCGAAACCGCATCGACGGACCGGTGAACCAGATCCTCAACGCCATGTCGGTGGTGTCCCTGCTGATGGCGACCGCGGTCATCGGCTTCATCGCGCTGATCCGTGGCCGCAGCGCCCTCGCCGTCACCGCCACCATGCTGATCGCCGGCGCCAACGTCAGCACCCAGCTACTCAAGCACCTCCTGACCCGCCCCGACTTCGGCATCGACCCCGAACGCGCGGCGGCCGGCAACAGCCTGCCCAGCGGGCACACCACAGTGGCCGCCTCGGTGGCCGTCGCGCTGATCCTGGTGCTACCCCCGAAGGCGCGGGTCGCGGGCGCGTTCCTCGGCGCCGGCTACGCGGCCGCCGCCGGCGTGGGCACCCTCTCCGCCGGCTGGCACCGGCCCAGCGACGCCATCGCCGCGTACCTAGTGGTCGGGGTCTGGACGGCGATCGCCGGGCTGATGCTGCTGCTCTTCCAGCGGGCACGCGCGGCGGCCTCGCCAGCCGACGCACACCCGACCGCCGCCGCCGTGCTCGGCCTCGGCGGCACGCTCGCACTCGTCGCATCCGGGCTCGCCGCGTCCTGGCTCACCCGGCTCACCGACTTCCCCGCCGACGAACTCAGCCGCCGTCCACTCTTCATCGGCTACGCCGGCAGCGCGGCCGGCATCATCGGAACGATGGCCGTGCTGGCCGCGCTGGTCCTGGCGCTGGTGCACCGCCTGGTGCCCCGCTACCAGGGCTGATCAACGGAAATAGGTGCCCACCATCGTGCCGCTGGCGATCTCCTTGTCGCCGAGCGCCCGCTGCACGTCGGTGGCCTGCGGCGCGTCCGGCAGATCCAGCGGACGCTCCAGAGCGTAGAGGCGGAAGAAGTACCGGTGCGGCTCCTCGTGCTGCGGCGGGTGCGGGCCGCCCCAGCCCGTGGTACCGAAACCGTTGGGCCACTCCTGGCCCCCGAGCGGCACGCCGCCCTCGGGTACCCCGTTCGACCGGGGCGAGATTCCGGTCACCAGCCAGTGCAGGAAAGGGGTCTTCCCGGCGTCCGGATCCTCGACGAACAGGATCAGCTCCTCGGTCGAGTCGGGAACGTCGGACCACTCCAGCGGCGGCGAGACGTTCCCACCCTCGCGGGAAAAACGCCCCGGGAGCATGTCGTGGTCGTTGAATGCGGTACTGCGGAGCATGATGCCGGCCATCGTGCGGCGCCTCCTCTCCTCGTCCTGCGGCGCGTACCCGGCCCGGCGGCGGCGAAACGACAGGTGACAGGCTGGCCCGGCAGGCAACGGACGGAGAAGGCCGAATGGACACGGTACGGGCAGGGTTCCGCGACGAGTGCGCGCGGCTGGAGGAGGTACTGCGCGGCCTCGACGAGGCAGACCTGGACCGGCCCACACCCTGCCCGCCCTGGGCGGTGCGGGACCTGCTCGCGCATGTGCGCACCGGCGCCGGACGGCTGGTCGACATGCTCGCCGCCGAGCAGCCCGAGCGGGCCGAGGTGGACGCCGCCGCCTACTTCGGGGCCGCCAAGTTCGCCCCGGAGGTGGACAGCGCCCGGATCGACAGCGCTCGGCGGGAGGCGCGGGAGCTGCCCGGCGTACCCGAGGTGGCCGACGGCTTCGCGGGTGCCTGGCGGGCCGCCGACGCGGCGGTCGCCGCGCAGCCACCGGGACGGCTCGTGCGTACCCGGCACGGCGATGCGATGACGCTCACCGAGTTCCTGCGTACCCGGGTGGTGGAGGTCGGCGTGCACGGCCTGGACCTGGCCGATGCGCTGGACCGGCCGCCGTGGCTGACCCCGACGGCCGCCGAGGTGATCGCGAACCTGCTGACCGCCGGCCGGCCGGTGCCCGACGGACTCGGCTGGGACCCGCTGACCCTGGTCCGCAAGGCCACCGGTCGGGCCGCGCTCACCCACCGGGAGCGGACGCTGATCGACCGCGCCGGCATCCGCTGGCTGTCCTTCAGCGGCTGACGGCCCCGTCCTTCCACAGCTGGCCCGGACCGACCGCCGGCTGGCCTGGACCGGTCGGCGGCGGGTCAACCGACGGTGCGCTCGGCCGGGGCGGTGCGGCGCAGGTGGTCCAGAACGATCGGGTCGATGCGACCGACGACGAAGCGCTCCTCCAGGTTCTCCACCCCGGCCCACGAGGCGAGCGCGTCGTCCAGGCCGGCCGCGCCGACCGGGTGCCCGGCGGCGGCCAGCAGCGCGGCCACCTCGTCGGCCAGCGGGCCGGTGAGGTCCTGCAGCGTGGTCGGGTCGGGCTTGCCGAACAGCAGGGTGTGGGTGTCGAGCAGGCGGCCCAACTCGGTGACTGGGTCGGGGTGGTCGTCCACCCGCAGATCGACCAGCTGGTCACCGGTGCCGGCGTATCCGCCGAAGCGCTGCACCACCAGCAGGCCGGCGCTCTGCCGGCCGCGCCGATCGCCGCCGGCCTCGTCCCCGGCGTGCAGCGCGGCCAGCAGCCGCTGCGGGAAGGGCAGCTCCGCCCCACCCAGCCAGGCGTCCCGGATCGCGTCGATGACGTGCGGGCCGGCGAGGATGTTGCCCTGCGCGGCCCAGCCGTCCCCGGCCTGGCCACCGGCCCATGGGTGGCAGAACGGCCCGGTCCAGGTGGCCCCGTCGCCGGTCGCCCCGACCACGCCGAGCTGCCGCTCGTCGCGGCCCGGGTCCGCGGCGACCAGCCCGGCGACCACGTCCGCCGGGGCGACTCCGGTCCGCAACAGCGCCAGCCCCTGCGCCCGGTAGGCCAGGTTGAGGTGCGCCTGCGTGGCGACGGCGCCCACGTCGGCCTCGGCGGCCGGGACCAACGCCCCGGCGGCGAGGAACTTGCTGGCCACAGCGACGCCGTGCAGCCGGCCGTCGGCGGAGCGGGCGACAATCGAGAAAGTCACTCGCGGATCGTAGCGCCGTGACGGGCGCGGTCGTGTCTGCCGTGTGGCCGGCTCAGAACGGCGGGGCGGCCGCCTCCGGCGGCTTGCCCCGCGCCCGGCGGGCGTCGGCCACCGCCACCGCGGCCAGCACGGTGGCGGCCACGGCCGAGGCGATCAGCGGCGGGTGGTGCAGCAGCAGCGCCACCGAGCCGAGCAGGACCAGGATCGCGATCCAGCGGGACGGTGACACCCGGGCGAAGACCTCGTACTCGAGCCGTGCTCGACCGGCCAGGAACACCGCCGGACCGATGATGATCAACGCGACCCAGGCCGACTCGGCTCGATCGAGGGGATGCTCGATGGTCAGCTGGTAACCGATGGCGATGGCGGTGATCCCGACCAGCATGACCAGGTGGGTGTCGGCGGCGGACCGGCCGACCGTCGCGGGATGCCGCGCCTTGACGACCGCCTCGCCGAGGATCTGTCCGGCCCGCTGGTAGTAGATCCGCCAGAGCAGGATCGAGGTGAGCAGCGCCAGAGCGAAGGCGAAGGTGGGGTTGCGGGTGAACGGCCGCGCACTGTAGGAGAATCCGGCGACGAGGATCGTCTGGCCGAGCGCGATCAGGAAGAACTGCTGGTAGCGCTCGGCCAGGTGCTCCCCGGCGATGTCCCACTGCGACACGCTGGATCGCCCCAGCCCGGGCACCGGCCAGCCCGTCAACCCCGCCAGGTATTCGGTGCCCAACGCCACCGCCCACAGCACCACTCGAGGGCCCGTGGGCACGAACGCCCCGACCAGCCAGAGCACCCCGGTCACGCAGTACACGGCCAGCACGCGCAGCTGGAGTCGCCGGTCCGGATGCCGGCCGAAGGTGATCAACAAGATCAGCGGCCGGGAGACCTGCGTGACCACGTACGCGGCCGCGAACGCCAGGCCGGTGATACTGAACGCCTCGGGGATGGCAACGCCCATGACCATGCTGCCCACCAGGGCGATGATCATGATCAGCTGCAACCCGAGTCGGTACGGGTCGTGGTGGCTGGTGGCCCAGGAGATGCCCTGCCAGACCGTGTAGATCGCCACCAGCAGCAGCAGGGTCTTGCCGCCGCCGGTGATCGGCGACCACCCGGTGGTCCCGCCGGGCTCAAGGGCCAGATCCTCGAAGGACCGGTCCGCGATGCGGGTGAGCGCGAAGACGAACACCAGGTCGAAGAAGAGCTCCAGGAACGTGGCACGGGCGATGGTCGTGGAAACCGGTGGATTTCCTCGTTCGCTTTGCCCACCGGTCTCGTCACCGGTCGTCATGGTCGACTGTTCGTGCCGTCGCTGCAGGCCACCTGGCAGTCGTAACACGCTCGCCCGATGCTACGGCCGGTATCACCCAGATTCCCTGCTTGCCCGCGCAGGTGAGGCCGGAGGCCGGTGCGTGCAACCGATGGCCGCGGCCTGCCGTCCAAATCATCAGGACAGGCGCCAGCGGGGCGGCCGGTGGGACATGGGGGAGCAGATGGGGCGGATCAGGTACCTGGTAGCTGCGGTGGCGGTTGGGACGTTGCTCGTGGGCTGTGGCGAGCGGGTCGGATCAGGCCCCGCCGCTCCGGGCAGCCAGGCCATCGCGTCCACTGCGGTTGGCACGCCGCAGGTGGATCCGATTGCGTTGATCGGTTCCTGGACGCTGGCGGACGTCGACGACGCCACGGGTGACATTCTGCGGCTCGCCTCCGGCACGGACGACGGCCTGCTGTTGTTCGGCCGCTGCGGTGTGCAGATGGGGACGTGGCGGGCCGACGTCAACGGCCTGTTCGTCGCCGACATCACCGGCAACACTGTTTCTGAGAACGCTCGGGGATGCGGGTCCGGCGCTGAGGTCGTCGCCGATCCCTGGCTGCGTCGGGCCGCTGCCTTCCGCGTGGAGGGCGACAGCCGGGTCCTGCTCGACGGCCAGGGTGTGCGCGTAGCCCGGTTGCTGCCCGGTGCGAGGCCGACCCCTGGGCCGAACCTGCTGCCAGAAATGGCGGAGCCGCCCAAGGTCACCGACGAGGTCCGGCGCGCCTTGGCGCCGGCCACCGCCCTACCAGAGGCGTTGACGCCAGCGCGCCGGGACACCCTTCTCGGTCGGTGGGTGCCCGCCGACGCGCGGTGGTTCAGGTCGAAGGGACCGTACGTCGAGTTGCGCGATGACGGCGAATGGCGAGGCTCCGACGGGTGTAACGGCCAAGGTGGACGGTGGGTCGCTGGGCCCGGCGGTGCCCTGCTCGCCACCGCCGGAGTCAGCACGCTGATCGGCTGCGACAACGTTTCCGTGGGGACGTGGCTCTCCTCGGCTTCGCGAGCAGGGCTGGATGGTCAGGTGCTCGTACTGTTCGACGCCGCGGGGAAGGAGACGGGCCGGCTGCGCCGCGACCGGTGACGCAGTCGCCGGGCGCGCTCGCTGTCCTGGCGGGCAGCGGTGCCAGTGCAGCAGACCCGGGTGTACGTCCAAGCTGCGCCTGCCGGATCGAAGTTTTGGATTGTGGCCCGGCCGGGAATTCACCGGCCGGGCCACGTTGTCTGATCACCGCAGGTGGAACCGTTCGTCCATGGCGAGGGCGGCCAGTTGCGGCACGGTGAACGGCAGTTCCTTCAGCCCGTGCTTGGGGCTGCCGAAGGACCGGCTCTGTGCGACGAAGGTGACCGCCCCGTCGGGGTGCCGGTAGGCCGACCACTGTTCGAAGCGGGGGTCGATGGTGGGCCGGACGACCACACCGACCTTCGTGTTGCCGACGGTCACCACTTGGCACTGGCCCTGCATGCCCCAGAACTCCTGGGTCAGCGCGCACGGTTCGGTCGGGAGCCTGTTCCCGCGGGTGTACACCTCGACGGCCACGCGCCCGGTCCGGTCTCCCTCGGCCACGGTGGCCAGGGACGTGTAGCGCCACACGTCGACGCCGTTCACCTTCTCATCGAACTCGGCCTGGTTGCTGCGCGGCGGATCTTCGTCCACGGTCTGGTTCGCCGGGTTCTCCGGCACGACGTACCCGGTCGGCACCACGGCGATGAGCTCGTCGAGCAGCCGAACCCCCTGGTCGTACCGGCTGCCCGCGCGCGCCGTGCGGTCCTCCTGCGGGCGGCCGTCCGGCCCGGGCGGCCACGGCTCGGCGGTGCCCTCGTTGGAGGGGCTCGGAGTAGGCGTCGGCGACGGGTCCGGGATGGGCTCCGGTGCGGAAGCCGCCGGGCTCAGGTCGCCGGAACCCGCGGTGCCCGTGCCCGGGTTGCCGGCACCCGCGGTTCCGACCGCGGCCACGCCGGCGATGGCCAGCACCATGGCCGCGGACCCGGCGCAGGCCCACCCGGTGCGCCGGCGCGCGCGGGCGCGGCGTGCGGTGCCGAGCGCGGTGGCCGTGTCCAGCGGTGGCGGCGGGACGACAGCGGCCATCTCGTGGCGGAGCGCCTCGCGCAGGTCTTCACCGTTCATCGTTCCCCCTTCTCGGTCGTGCTGTAGGCGGGCTGTAGAAGGCCGCGTAGGTTCTCCAGGCCGCGTGCCGCCTGGCTCTTCACGGTTCCGGGTGAGCAGCGCAGCAGCGTGGCGGTCTCCTCGACCGACAGGTCCTCCCAGTAGCGGAGCACCAGAACCGCTCGCTGGCGTGGCGCCAGGGTGGCGAGCGCTTGGAGCATCACCAGCCGGTTCTCCGGCGATTCGGGTGGTGTGGGGCGTTCGGCGTCCTCCCCGCCCACCCGCTCGCGCCGCCACCAGCCCCGCCGTCGTTCGTCCAGGAAGGTCCGGACCAGGATCTGTCGTACGTAGGCGTCGAGCACCTCGTGCCGGGAAACCCGGTTCCAGGCCAGGTAGAGCTTTGTGAACGCGGTCTGGACCAGGTCCTCAGCCCGGTGCCAGTCGCCGCAGAGCAGGTACGCGGTGCCACGCATCGCGTCCGACCTCGCGGCGAAATAGTCCGCGAACGCCGTGTCGCGGTCGCCCATTCATGCCTCCGATCCCCGATTCGGAGATAGTCACGCTCGGTCCGGGTCAGGGGGTTGTTCCGCGGAACGGGATTTTTGTGGCGCGACACGCGACCTGGGCCGGCTGGGCGAGCCGGTCAGCGGTGCCAGCGCAGCGGACCCGGGTGTACGGTCCACAGCAGCCGTCGCCACCACGGGCGGGCCGTGCGCAGCGCCGCGGCGTACCGGGTGGCCAGTTCCGCGGCCCGAGCCGCCTGGCCGGGGGTGGCGGTGTGTGGGGCGAAGGCGACCTGGTTGAGCAGCGCGGCCAGTTCGTCGGGCTCCCGGTCGGCCACGTCGCTGCCCGGCTTCCCCGGCCGTTCGGCAAGGGCGTCGGCGAGGGTTCGGCGGGCCTGCACGGCCACCTCGGCGGCGGCCAGGTCGTCGCCGACCGGGTGGCCGGCGAGCCGCAGCGTGTCGGTCAGTTCCCGCCAGGCGCCGGCGATGCGCCGGCCGGGGTCACCGCGTTCGAGTCGGGTGCGGGTGAGGTTGCGGCGCAGCGTGGCGAGGGTCAGCAGCGCCAGCCCGATCAGCAGTGCCAGGGTGCCGGTGCCGCCGCCGACCAGCACCGGCGTGCTCAGGCCGCCCCGGTCGGCTCGTGGGCCGGGTGCGGCCTCGGTCGGTGCTGTGGGGGTGGGTTCCACCGTCGGTTCGGGCACCTCGGAGGGGGGCGGGTTGTCGGGGGTGGGGTGGAAGTCCTCCTCCACTGGGCGGGGGTCCTGGTCGGGGCGGGGCATCGGGTCGAACGGCACCCAGCCGACGCCGTCGAACAGCACCTCCGGCCAGGCGAAGGCGTCTGCGGCGTGGACCGGGCCGTCGTCGTTGGGGGCGAAGCCGACCACCACGCGGGTGGGTAGGCCGGCCAGTCGGCCCAGCACCGCGAATGATGCGGCGAACTGCTCGGAGGTGCCCTGCTGCCCGCCGCCGTTGCGCGGTCCGAACAGGAAGAATGCCAGGTTGGGGTAGGCGTGCCCGCTGGGGGCGTCCGGGGTGGTCCGGTAGTGCTCGGCGAGGAAGTCCTGGATGGCGGTGGCGCGGGCGTACGGGGCGCCGTTCTGTTCGGCGAGTTGGGTGGCCAGGTGGCGTAGCTGCTCCGGGGCCCCGTCGGGTACCCGCAGGACCCGGGCGACGGGGTCGCCGGCGGGCACGTTCGCGGTGGCGAGCAGGTTCGAGTCGAGGTGTTCCCGTGCGGAGGTGACGGTGTAGCGCAGCCCCGGGGTCAGCCCTTCGGGGCGGATCAGTGTTGCGGTCGTCGGGTCGTAGGCCACGCGTGCGCCGGTGACCTCGCGTGGGGTTGGTACGGCGGGTAGCAGCCGGCCGGTCAGGTCGGCGACGGTGATCTGTTGGCGGATGGTGTCGGTGGTGGTGTCCGGGGCGGGTTCGGTGGTGGGCAGGATCCGTCCGGCGTTGCGGTAGGTGGCGCCGACCCGCCAGGTGACGCCGTCGTAGTCGCTGAGTACCGCGAGGCGGATGCGGGCGGGTCCGGTCGGGCCCGTCTCGGTGTGTACCTCCAGCAGCTTCTGGTCGGGGTTCAGTGCCCACCCGGAGATGCGGATCAGTGGGTTTTCGTCCAGTGATTCGACCTGTGGTGGTTCGACGTAGCGGCGGGGGTCGACGGGGCGGTCGTCGACCTGGGCGGCCACGATCGGGGCGAGCAGGGCGGTGAGCGCGACGACCACTGCCACGCCGGCGGCGCTGGCGGCGAGCAGGCGTAGCCGCACCGTGGCGCGTACCGCCGGGGTGAGCCCGGCCGTCGGGTCGGTGGTGGTCGGGCCGTCGCGGTGCGACGGTGTCGCGAGGCCGGCGGCGGCGACGGCGGCGAACACCACGGTTGGTGTGATCGCCGGGCCGGCGTTGGGGCCGACCACGTAGACCGCGCCGGTGTAGAGCAGCACGGGTGGGAGGTAGCCGAGCAGCATCCGGCGGGTGCGCAGTGCCACCTCGGCGGCGGCGAGTCCGGTCAGCCAGGCGGCGACCACCGGCAGCAGCACGGTGTCCGGTGCCGGTTCGACGGGGATCATCGCGGTCAGCAGGCGGGGGATGGCGTTGCGGGCGGCGTCGGCCGTCACCTCGGCGAGGCTGCCGGGCAGCGCGGCGTGGCTGGCGGCCAGGCGCAGCGACAGCAGCGTCCACCCGGCCAGGCCGGCCACGGACAGCGGGGCGACCAGCCAGGACGGCTGCCGCCGGGCGGCGACGCTCACCAGCACCGAGCCGATCGCCGCGCCGAGGATCAGCCGGGTCAGCAGTGGGTCGGCGTACACCCGGCCCAGCACGACGCCGGCCAGCGTGATCATGGTGATCAGTGCCAGCGGCACGGGCACGTCGCGCAGGGCCCGCAGGGTGCGTCCGTTGGTCCGGCCGGTGGGCGGCCCGGCTGTCGGGTCCGGGTCCGTCGGGGTCTGGGTCACGGTCACCATCGGCGGATTCCGTCCCACCCGGCGGCGAATTCGGCGCCGTCGGCGGCGTCGATCACCAGCAGGCCGGCCGCGCCGGGCGGCGTCGGCTGCGCCGCGCCGAACACCCCGACCACCAGCGACGGGTACGCGCCGCGCAGCGCGCCGACGTGCCCGAGGTCGGTGTGGGCGCCCGGCCCGGTGAGGAAGATCAGGGTGTCGCCGAGTCGCTCCTGCCGCAGTCGGCTCACCGTGGTGCGCAGGGTGTCCTCGTTCCCGTCGGCCAGCTCGACCGCGGCGAGCCGGTCCAGCGGGCTCTTCGACGATGCCAGCTCGGCTGGCGGCCATAATTCGGCCTCCGCGCCGCTGGGCGGCGCTCCGGACCGAATGAAGGCCGGTCTGGCGTCGCGCCGCGACCTGGAGCCGTCGGTGGGTTCCTCGTCGGCGGGTGCGACCAGCAGCAGGGCCACCGGCAGGTCCTCCCGGACGGCCGCGGCCACCACCGAGGCGGCGGCCTCGCAACCCGACTCGAACGACTCGGCGATGCCGGCCACCCGCTGCGGATGGGCGGACGCCCGGTTGTCCAACACCACCACGATCCGCGGGAGGCTGGTGTCCACGTTCTCCCGCACCATCAGCTCGCCCACCCGGGCGCTGGTACGCCAGTGCACCCGGCGCAGTTCGTCGCCGACCACGTACTCCCGGAGCGAGTCGAAGGTGATCGAGCCGTGTGGGACGCTGTCGGTGCGCCCGTCGAGGCTGCGTCCGGCCCCGGTCGGCACCGCCGTCAGCGGGTGGATGCGTGGGTGCACCCAGACCGGCACCGTGCCGCCGTAGGAGCGGGCCAGCGCGACCAGGCCGAGGGGGTCGCGGCGGATCACCCGCAGCGGGCCGACCGGCACCACGCCACGGCGGTGGGTCGGCACGTCGTAGCGCACCTCGGTGTCGCGGCCGGGACGCAGCCGCAGCAGCGGCACCGGCACCACAGCGGCGCCGCAGCGGTCCTCGGCGAGCAGGTTCGCCGCCCGCAGCCGCCCGGTGTTGCGTACGGTCAGGGTCATCGCGGCCGGCTCCCCGCGGGCCACCCGGTCCGGGTCGGCGACCCGTTCGACCGTCAGCCGGGGCCGCCAGGCGGCGTTGACCAGGGCGTATCCGACGGCGACGGCGGCCGCCACGCCGAGCACGGTCAGCTCCGGGTAGGCGTAGCCGAAGCCGACGCCGAGCAGCACGAGGGCGGCGACGAGCAGCCCGACGCCGCGGGCGGTGATCCCCACGGTTTTGCCTCAGCCGAGCACGGGGGCGGGCTGACCGGACGGCAGCGGCACCGGCACCGAGGCGACCGCCTGGCGCAGCACCTCGGCGGCGGTCACCCCGCGCACCTGCGCGTCCGGGGTGAGCAGCAGCCGGTGCGCGAAGACCGGCTCGGCGAGGGCCTTCAGGTCCTCCGGCATGATCCAGCCCCGTCCGTCGATCAGCGCGTACGCGCACGCCGCGCGGGTCAGGGCGATCACGCCGCGAGGGCTGACCCCGACCCGGACCTGCGGGTGGTTGCGGGTGGCCGCGGCCAGTCGCACCGCGTACCCGTAGAGCGGCTCGGCGATGTGCACCCGCTGGGCCATGCGCACCATCTCGCCGACGGTGGCGGTGTCGGTGATCGCGTTCAGCGAGTCGGGGGAGCGGACCGTCGCCCCGCGCAGCACCTCCACCTCGACCGACTCGTCGGGGTAGCCGACGGAGAGTTTCACCAGGAACCGGTCGAGCTGGGCCTCGGGCAGCCGGTAGGTGCCGTCCATCTCCACCGGGTTCTGGGTGGCCACCACCAGGAACGGCTGCGGCACCGGGTGGCGTACGCCGTCCACGGTGACCGTCCGCTCCTCCATCACCTCCAGCAGCGCCGACTGGGTCTTCGGCGACGCCCGGTTGATCTCGTCGGCGATGACGATGTTGGCGAACACCGGCCCCGGGTGGAACTCGAACGCGCGGGAGGCCTGGTTGAAGATGGTCACCCCGGACACGTCCGAGGGGAGCAGGTCCGGGGTGAACTGGATGCGCCGCCACTTACCCTTCACCGTCGCCGCGATCGCCCGGGCCAGGGTGGTCTTGCCGACCCCGGGCACGTCCTCGAGCAGGACGTGCCCCTGGGCGAACAGCGCGGTCAGCGCCAGCCGGACCACCTGCGGCTTGCCCAGCACGACCGCGTTGACGTTCTCCGCCAGCCGGGCGGCGAGGGCGGCGAAGCCCTGCACCTCCGGCTGGGTGAGCGGTTCGGGGGTGTTCACGTTGCGCAGGTGCTCCTCTTTGTGGCGTGTTCAGCAGGTGGGCAGGAGGTTGATGTTGTCGCCGCCCTCCAGGTTCAGCCAGGCCCACGGGATGTAGTTGCGCCCCGAGTACTCGACCTGCACCCACCAGGTGCTGCGCTTGTCGTTGTTGTAGATGTAGGCGTAGACCTCTTCACCCTGCACCTTGCAGTACGCCTTCAGCCGGGTGCCGGGCTTGGCCCAGCCGACCTGCTTGGAGTTGATCTGCTGGGGCACCGAGAAGACCTCGTTGCCGTTGCGGCCCGGCACATCCCGGTTGCAGTAGGTGGCCTCCGCGCCGGACGACCCGTTGTTGCAGGTCGCGATGCCGTAGAGCGCGTCGGTCGACTGAGCCTTGGTGGCGGTGCCCTGGCCGGCGGCGTTGGTCGCGGTCACCGTCACCGTGTACGCCGTGCCCGGCGTCAGGCCGGTCACCCGCAGGCTGGAGCAGCTCCCGCTGGCGGACTTCCCGCCGGTGGCCGCCGAACAGGTGGCGTTGCCGCCGCCCGCGTCCACCGTGAACGACACCGTCACCGAGGTGACGTCCGCCGACGAGCCGGTCACGGTGACCCGGGGCGCGGCGACCGTACGCGCCGTGGTGGTCGCCTCCGCGCCCGGACCGGCCTCGTTGACCGCCTTCACCTTCACCGTGACGTTCTGCCCGTTGCCCAGCCCACCGACCGTGGTCTGGGTGTCGGTCACCTCGCTGGTCTTCCCGCCGACGTCCACCAGGTACTTGGTGACCGGGCGGCCGTTGTCCACCGCCGGCGCCCACTGCACGGCGACGGTGCCCGGCTGGTCGGCCACCGTGGACGCGTGCAGCTCCGTCGGCGCGGCCGGGGCCGTGAACGGCACCACCGTGTTACTCACCGGCGACGCCTTCGACCCGGCGCCCTTGCTGCTGACCGAAACCACGGTGAAGGCGTACTGGGTGCCGTACTCCAGCTGACCGGCCGGGATCACCAGCTCCGTCTTCGTCGACTCACCGGCCGGGGCGCTGGCACCGGCCGAGGTGGCGGTCACCGCGTACCGGGTGATTTTGTTGCCCTGCCCGTTGGCCTCAGGCCACCTGACCAGCACGGTGCCGTCGGGCCGCGCCTCGGCGGTGGTACTGGCCGGCGGATCCGGCACCTCCGCGGTCGGGGTGACCGGGTTGCTCCGCCTCGCCGGCCCGTCACCCTTGGCGTTGACCGCGTGCACCTGGAACGTGTACCTCTCGCCATTGGTCAGCCCAGTGATCTCCAGCGAACGCTGGTTCGCGCCCACCTCGTGGCGCTGCCCGGCACCCTCCACCACGTACTTGGTGATCTCGGCGCCGTTCGCGGCGGCCGCCTGCCAGCTGACCCGCGCCGACGCGTCGCCGGCCGCCGCGGTCACGGCGCGCGGCGCGCCCGGCTTACCCACCTTCGGCTTCTTCGGCGGAGCCGGCGGCGGGGGAACCGGCGGCGGGTCACCGCCGAGCACGTCGTTGGCGTACTTGTTGACCTCGCGGGCCCGGTTCTTGTCGTCCACGACCTGCGCGGTGGCGGCGTTCGGCGGATTGATGAACAAGTGGTTCTCGCGAACCTCCAGCTCCATCGGGCCGGGCCGGCCGGAACCCTTCACGCTGTCCACGAGCTGCCCGGCCGCGTCGAACGAGTACACCGTGCCGGTGCCCTCGTCGGCGACATAGAACCGGCCGGCCCACGCCACCGCCGGGGTGAGCCGACCACCCGCGCCCGGGATGGTGAACTGCCGCACCTCACCGCCGTCGCGGACCACGTGCACCTTCCGCTGGCCGGTCACCGTGACCGGCACCTGCGGGCCGCTGGTCCGCGGCGGCAGGCTGCCCGGGGCGGTCATGTTCAGCGCGGCCCGCTGCGTCCGGCCGGCCTTCACCGTCACCAGCGAGGCGGAGGTACGGTCCAGCACCGCGACCCCCTCGTCCAGGGTGGACACCACCAGCTCGTGGCTCGGCTCCGCCACCTCGTACGTCTCGACCTGCTTCGGGCTCAGGCCAGCCGGTGGCGCCGCCTCCGGCTTGGCCGGCAGCTCGGCGGCGGTGACCGCCGACACGGTGCCCTCACTCGGCACGGCGATCCACAGCCTGCCGGCGCCGTCGAACGCCCCGCCGGTGATGCCCGGCGGATAGTGCACCGGCTCACCCACCGGGGTCAGCGAACGCGGGTCGAGCTGCCGGACGATGCCCTGCACCGCGTCGACGACGAACGCCTGGTTGTCGTGCAGCGCCACGTTCACCCCGAGGCCCGGGGTCGTCGGAGTGGTCGCGCTGATCTGGAGCGTGGCCAGGTCCAGCGAGCTGACCTGGCCGGTGTTCAGATCCCGCAGGATCAGCAGCCGGTCGGTCTGAGCGACCTGCATCTGGTGCCGGCGCGCCCCGGGAACCTCCATCCGGGTGTCCACCCGCGCGGTGATCCCGTTGACCCGGGCTATCTCGCTGCGGGTGGCGCTCCACAACCACGACGAGGCGTCGAAGTTGGCCACCGCGTTGTCGGCGGCGCCCAACCCGAGCACGGTCAACCCCATCGCGGCCAGCAGCGCGGCCACGGTGCCTACGGTGACCAGCCCGCCCCGAAGCTTCCGGGTACGGGGCCGGGGCGGTTGCGCCCCGGTGCTCGTGACGTCCTCGATGGTGGTCACTGCGACCGCCTCCCCGTGTCGGTGGGGGAGAAGCCGCGCAGAAATCGACCCTCCCCAGAGCCGGGAGCCATCATAGGGGCCGGCCGACAGACGTGAAGCCCGTACCGTCCTCCTGTGGACACCCAGCGTGTCGCGGTGCCGGCGCGGGTCAGCGGCGCGACGTACCACCTTCCCGGTCGGTGCAGACCTGACCCGAGGTGGCGTACGTGTCCGTCGAGTAGACCGCCAGCACGGTGAAGCAGTAGTCCAGGTTCGGGCTCAGGCCGTTGACCGTGTAACGGATCGTCCCGGCGTCCACCGTGCCCATCATCCCCAGCTTCTGCCCCGCGCGGCCGCCGGCCACCACGAACGGCACACCCCCGTCGGTCGGGTCGGCCCAGGTGATCGTGATCGTGGTTTGCTCGTCCTGCAGCCGCAGATCGGTCGGGGGAGGGCCGCTCACCTTCGGCTTCACTCCGGTCGGGGCCGGCGCGGGTGGGACCGCTTCCCGGTTGAGCACCACCGCGCCCACACCGACGACCGCCGCCACCACGATCACCGCGACACCGGCCACCACGGCCACCACCGTCCAGTTCCGGCCGCGCGGCTCCGGCTCCTCGGGCACCGGGTACGCGGGCGGCTGGTGGAACGGCGCCGGCACCGCCGGCCAGGCCCCCTGCTGCGGGTACGGGGCAGGAGCAGGCTCCGCCTCCGGGTGGGCCGGCTCGGGGAACTCGAGCAACTCGTCGTAGACCGGCAACGGCCGCCGCGTCCCGTGCTCGGTCTCCGATTCCGCCAGGTCCACGGGATCAGGGTCGGCCTCGTCGCCGTCCTCCGTCGCCGGCTCCGGATGCGCGTCGACCGGCACGTCGAGCGGCTGCGGCGGAGCCGCGCTGCTCCACGGTGGGAGGGTCATCCCCCACGGCGGCACCGGCGAAGCGCTGACCGGCGCCGCCGCCGGCGGGCTGCTCGCGGGCGGCGGCGCGACGGGCGGGCTGCTCGCGGGCGGCGCGGCCGGCGGGTAGGCCTGGTACGCGGGCGTCGGGGGCCCGCTCACCGGTGGCACCGGTGCGGAGGGCCCCGGCGGCGGGTTGACTGGCGGGCCGCTGACGGGTGGCGCGCTCGTGGGCGGCGCGCTGAACGGCGGGCTGCTGACCGGGGCCGGGCCGGCGGCCGGGCCCCTGACCGGTGGCGCGCTGAACGGTGCACTGCTTACCGGCGGGCTGCTCACCGGCAGCGCACTGACTGGTGGGCCGCTGACTGGCGGCGCGCTCATCGGGGGACCGCTGACCTGTGCGCTGCTGCCCGGGGCCGCGCTGACCGGGGGACCGCTGATCGGTGCGCCGTTGGCTGGGGCCGCGCTGTTCGGTGGGCCGCTCACCGGCGGCGCGCTGGTCGGCGACACGCTCATCCGAGCGCCGGTGACCGGCGGCACGGCCATGGGCGGCGCGTTCATCGGCGCGGTACTGGCGGCCGTTTCAGCGACCGGTGTCTCGCTGGTGTTCGGGCCGGCGGGCGAACCGTTCGCCGGCGGCGGGGTGGCCGGGGCGGCGGCCGTGGCCGAGCTCCTGGCGGCCCATTCCGCCTCCTCCTGAAGCAGCGGACCGATCTGTCGCACCTGGACGGTCGGGTTGTCCCAGCCCGGTGCGGGCACCGGCGCTGCGAACGCGCCACCGCCCGAGCCGGATCCGGGTCTGTCCTGGCCGGCCACGGCCGGCCAGTCGGCCATCCGCCGCGGCTGTAGAGCCGGATCCATCGAGGGGGCCGCCGGCGGCGCCGAGGTGGGCGCGGTGACCGGCGGTCCGGAGACCGGTGCGGTCCTCATGCCCGCCGGTACGCCGGGCACCGGGATCGACGGTGGCGGAGGCAGCGCAGCGGATGCCGGCGGAGCGGCGACAGGTGCCGGAAACCGCGGCGACGGTGGCATCGGCGTGGAAGCTGATCGGGCCGGCGAAGACATCGCGCCGGCCGCCGACAGCGCCGAGGCCGGCCGGTTCGGCCCCGGGATGACCGGGGCCGGCGGCAGGTGGGACGGCGTGGCGACGACAGGCGTGACCGGGCTCGGCGCCGGTGGCACGGACACCGGCGCCGGTACCAGAGGGGCTGAAGTCGGTGCGGCCGGCGGAGCGACCGGCGGTGGGGCAGGGGTGGCCGCGGGCGGCACCGAGACAGGCGGGGGCGGGAGCGGCCGTACCGGCGCTGGTGCGGCCGGCGGGACGACCGGCGGCCGGACTGGGGTGACCGCGGGGACAGGCGCAGGTGTGATCCGGGCGGCCGGCGACGCTGGCGGTGCGCTAACCGGGCCTGAGCTGTTGGGTGGGCCGGAGGCCGGCGCGGCCGAGGTGGACCTCGGGACGACCGGAGGTGGTGGCAGCGGCGTCGAGGGGCTAGCCGTACCGGACGGCATCGGAGCGCGAACAGTAGGCGGTGGAGGCACGGGCGTACCCGGACCGGTCGCGGGTGGTGTCCAAGGTGACTGCCGCGTCGGGCCCGGGACCGGTCCGGCCGGCGGCACCCACTGCGCGCCGGGCGACCCGGCGTACGGCGGGGCCGGCGCTGCCGGAGCAGGTGGTGCCGGACGGGGTGCCGGGGTGACACCGGGCACCGACGGAACTGGCGGCGGCTGGGGCGGAGCCGCCATGGCCGGCAACGACATGGTCGGCCCGGACAACGCAGCCGGGTCGGGCTGTGGGCCGCCGAGGTGTGTGCCGGGCAGCTCGGGAGCGGCGGCGGAGCCGCCGAGGTACTGGCGGGCCATGCGTACCGCAGGGTGGTCCGGACCGAGCACCGTGGGCCCGGCGGTGGCCACGCGCGTGTAGTTGCGGCGGGCCTCGTGCCGGTTGCCGAGTTCCTCCGCCACCTGCGCGAGGTCGAAGCTGAGCGCGAGCATCAGCGGATCGGCGTCGCCGCGGCGACGCTCGCCGGCCGCGTAGGCCTCCTCCAGAACCCGCCGGGCGGCGGCGGGGTCGTCGGCCTCGCGGTGCAGGCGGGCGAGGAGGTGGCCGGTGGCCAGCACGTCGGGGTGGTCCTCCCCGTACGCCGGTCGGGTCGCGGTGATCGCGTCGGCGAGCAGGCGGCGGGCGGTGGCCAGATCGCCCGCGCTGCGCAGAGCGAGGGCCTGGTGTTGCGCGGCGGTCAGGGGGGAGGGGTGGGACACGTGAGCAATGCTGCACGGAATCGGCGCTCGGACGCTACCCTGCGCGCCCGATCCGGGAAACGCTCTTGTCGCGCCCTGTCGCGTCACCGCTCTGACCTGCGGAAACGTGGTCATTGGGCGGTGATGTGCATGATCCATCCGGGCCGTGTACAGTAATCCCCCGTGCGGCCCGCCGGGGCGGCCGAACCGGTGAGAAGATCACCTCGGCTGACAGGGTAGGCTGGACGAGTAGGTCCGGGTGGCGGAATGGCAGACGCGCTAGCTTGAGGTGCTAGTGCCCGTATAGGGCGTGGGGGTTCAAGTCCCCCCTCGGACACGATCTTGATAACCACGGTAACAGGCCGCTGAGCTGGAAGAATCCAGCAAGGCGGCCTTCGTCGTTTCCGGGGCGCACCCCGCGCCGGGAACATCTCGGGAACATGGGCTCCCGAGCGATCGTCAGAAGCGGGATCAAGACCGGCGTTGCGCCGGGCTTGCCGAGACGGTTACGGTCCCACCGTTCCGCATACAGGTCGGACGGACGGCGGGCCCGGGACGACGGCCAGGCCGCCTGTTCACGTGGAGGGCAGCGAGTGGCGACCATCGAGAAGAGGCCATACCAGGGCGGCAAGGAGATCCGCTGGCGGGTGAAGTGGCGGACCGGCGGCAGCGGCCCGTGGGACGGCCGGCAGTTCGAGCGGAACAGCGACGCAAAGCGTTTCAAGGCCCTCGTGGAGGCCAGCGGGCACACGATGCCGCCGCCGGAGCATCTGGTCGAGCACGGGTTTGGCTACCTGCTGCCGGCCGGCGTCGCCGAGCCTGCACCCGAGCCCGCCGAGGAGAAGCTGACCTTCCAGGCGTACGCCGAGCAGTGGCTGGGCCAGCTGGTGAAGCCGCACCCAGAGACGATCCGCAAGTACCGGGAGCGTCTGGAGAAGCACGTCTTCCCGCGGCTGGGCGACCGGCCGATCGCCGAGATCACCCGACGCGAGATGCGCGAGTGGCAGCAGGGCCTGCGCGACGCCGGCCTCTCGGCGAAGACGATCGCCAACATCCGGGGCGAAAGCGTCGTGCCGATCTTCAAGGCCGCGTGCCGGCCCGGCGAAGACGAAGAGCCCGCCGTGCGGACGTACAACCCGATGGACGGGCTGCCGCTGCCGGAAGGCCCGCGCGCCGAGCGGGACATCCTGGAGAGCCCCGACGAGGCCCGGCTGTTCCTCGAGGCGGCGTACCAGGTCGACCCGGAGGCGGCCGACCTGCTGCTGTGCAAGCTTGCCACCGGGTTGCGCTGGGGCGAGGTGAGCGCCCTGCCGCCCCGGGCGGTGCACGTCGCCCGCAGCACCGTCTCCATCGTCCAGGTCCTGCGAAAGGTGAACCGGCGGTGGGTGGTCGAGCCCAAGCCGAAGACCAAGCAGGGCTACCGGGAGGTGCCCCTGCCGGCGTCGGTGATGCGGATGATCGCCGAGCGGGTCGCCAAGCCGGGCCGCGAGTTCGTGTTCGTCGCGCCGCGCGGCAACCACTGGCGGTACGAGGACTTCTACACGGACCGGTGGGTGAAGATCCGCGATCTGGCCCGGGAGAAGGGCTTGCCGCGCCGGATGACGATGCACGGGCTGCGGCACTCGCTGCTGACGCTGCTGGCTACCGAGGGCGTCGACCTGGCGGCGCTGCGAACGATGGCCGGGCACGCCAGCGTGACCACGACGATGAACGTATACGTGCACGCGACCCGCCGGCACCACGAACCCGTCCGGCAGATCGTGGGGGACTTCCTCGGCGTCGATGCGTTGGCCACGGGCTCACCCGTCGGGTAGCGAGGTTCACCCGACAGCGAGCGGGCGGCGGTTCACCCGCCCGCCCGCTCGGGCGCCATCGACCCGGGGCTGCACTGGCATCGGCGGGCAGGCAAACGCGGCGTCGACTGGTCGCCGGGCCCGGCGCCTTGAGTGGCGAGGCGTGCCGGGCAGCGGCTCTTGAAGAGCTGTCCCCGAGATGCGAGTCTCACTCGCTATGAGCCGCAATGGACATGGGCGCCCACGTCAACCGAGCGACGAAGTCGCGGAACGACGCGAACGGCGCGATGCACGGATCCGCGCTGAACGCACCGAGCTCGCGATGGCGGAGATGGACGACAAGCCGCCGACCGATGACATTGAATTCGGACCCGGCCGTGATACGCGTGCATGGCGCGGAGGATCGCCCGGGCTCGGACGAGGCCGATGAACTGCCCGACGTGGCGCCGTAGCAATCGGATCGCGGCTACCTATTGACTGGTGGTACGACCGCAGCCCGGCCAGGCTTGGTCGGGGTGACCGGTGGGGTCGCTCTCATCGCGGCAGATGCGTGCGAGGGAAATCGGGTTGAGGCGGGTCGCTTGGCGCTGGCTAGATTGGGTCGCATGCGCACCATCGTGAGCGACCGCCTCCTGCTGCGCCCCTGGCGCGATGAGGACGCCGACTTCCTTCTGGATCTCGAGTCGCGCTGGGAGGTCGTGCGATTCTTGGGCGCGCAGCCCACGATGATGAACAACCGCGAGGACGCCCTCGCCTCGATCGCACGCCGATGCGCCATCGACGATCCGATCCACGGGATCTGGGCCATCACCACAGCGGCGGACGGCCAGCTGGTGGGAAACCTCCTGCTCAAGCCGATTCCCCTGTCGGCCGGGGAACCGGCCGGCGGGCCGACCGATGTCGAGATCGGCTGGCACCTGCATCCGGACGCCTGGGGGCACGGCTACGCCACCGAAGCAGCGGCGGCGGTCCTGGACGACGCGTTCAGCCGGGGTCTGGCGAGGGTCATCGCGGTCACGGATCCGGACAACCATGCCTCCCACGCCGTCTGCCGGCGGCTCGGCATGACGCACTTCGGCCGGACGACGAGGTACTACGACACGCCGAACGAAGTCTTTGAGAGGTTGGCCAGCTGATCGACAAAGACCGCCACGACCGCCTCCGCCGCTCGCCACCGCCACATCGCCGGGTAGCCCCGACGCATTGCTGCGCCGGGGCCCCCTCAGATCCGTACGTGCCACTCGTCGCGGCATACGGCTCAAGCAAGCCCCATGGGCGTTTCAGGCATAGAGCAGTGCTGGCTGCCTGCGGGCGCCGGTTTGTTGGCGCTGGCAGGACGAGTGCACCAGGCGGGCGTCGTCCGATGTGCTGGGATTGCCCTCGGCGGTCAGGTACTGCTTGGTGATCGCCTTGCGGGTGGTGCGATGCCACTGTTCCCATTCGGTGGGGCTGTGTGGCTCGCGGTCGGCGTGCAGGAGCAGGCTTCCGCAGATCGTGCAGCGGCCGTGCTGCTTGGTGAGCAGGTAGAGCACGCTGCGGTCGAGCAGGGGCTTGTTCTTGCTGCGCCGTTTGGCCCAGTAGTCGGTCAGGGCGGGGTCGTCCGGGGACGCCGCGCCGATGACCAGGCTGTGTCGGACGATTTTGGTCCAGCCGGGGCGGTGCATCCAGGCGCCGCTGTCGCGGTCGCCGAAGACCCACCGGTCTTGGCTGGCGGGGTTGAACCGGCCGTAGTACCTGGAGATGATCCAGGACTTCGACTTGTTGGCATGACTGAAGCAGGCCCACTTGTAGGTCAGCCGCCACAGGTGTTGGTCGAGGTCCGCGAAGGTCCTCGACGATGCCGCTCCCCGGTAGTAGTTCGCCCATCCCCGCACGATCGGGTTGATCTTCGCGAGGACCGCCGCCACGTTCGCGCCCCGAAGTGCGCGCATCTCGACGGCGAGGCGACGTTTGACCCGCTTGACGGCGGCCTTGCTCGGCCTGGTCAGCAGCTTGCCGTGTTGGTGGCGGATAGTGAACCCGAGGAAGGCGAACCCGTCTTCGAGGCTGACGATGCGCGTCTTAGCCTCGTTGAACGACAGCCCCCGGGGTGCCAGCCACGCGGCCAGCCTCGCCTTGACCTGGTCGGCTTCGGCCTTGGTGTGGCAGAGCGCGACCATGTCGTCGGCGTAGCGGACCAGGGCCGGGCAGCCCCGCTTCGTGCGAGCCGGATCGCTCGCCTCGTAGCGGACGCCGGCCGCTTCCTCCAGCCCGTGCAACGCGATGTTCAGCAGCAACGGTGAGATCACGCCCCCAACGCAATGGGCAACCTGCGCGTTGGTCACCCTCCGTATCGGTTGAGGGTTGTGGTGGCGTTCCCGTTTTGGGGATGGGGATCCGGTGGCGGATGGTGACGGTGTCGGGTCCGATGAGGATGTCTTTGACGACTAGGCGTAGCACGTGTTGGCGTTCGGTGACGTCGCTGGTTGCGGTGCGGTGCTGCAGGCGGGTGAGGAAGCCTTCGAGGTCGTCGGCCAGACGCAGGTAGGCGTCCCGGTCGGCGATGCGGGTGTCGAGGGCCTCGATCTGGTGGCGGAGATCCGCTTCCCGGGCGCGTAGGTCGGGCATGCGGGCGCGTAGTTCGTCGATGGTGATCAGATGTTCGGAGTAGGCCTCGATCATGCGGGTAATGGCTGTGCTGGCCTTGGTCAGGGCCTGTTGGAGCCGGTCGCGTTGCCGGGTGGCGGGATCGGTGGTGCGGGCCCGGTCGAGCCGGCGGTTGATCTCTGCGCGGATGAGCCGCGGGTCGGATAGCAGGCCGGTGATGTGGTCCCAGACGATGGTGTCGAGGTAGTCGGCGCGCACGGGCTGGTTGGCGCAGACCCGGCCGCCTTCGTAGCGGTAGTCGTCGGAGCCCAGGCACCGGTAGTAGAAGATCTTCTTGTTGGTGGTGCGGGTGCTGGTGCGGTAGTAGCCGTATCCGCAGCCGGCGCAGGCGGTCAGTCCTTGCAGCAGGGACGGGGTTTTGCTGTTGCGGGCGGCGTAGCGTTTGTTGTCGGCCAGCCGGGTGGCGGCGCGTTCGAACACCTCACGGGTGATGATCGCCGGCACGTCGATGGTGATCCACTCGTCGCGGGGCCGGTCGACGGCCTTCACCGGGCGGGGTGTGACGCGCCCTTGCAGGCGGGCGCGGCGGTTGAGCCCGGCCGGCTCGTGCACGATCGTGGTCTTGCCGAAGATCGCGGTGCCGGTGTAGGCGGGGTTGCGGAGCATGCCCCACACGACGCTGCGGTCCCAGCGGGTCTTGCCGGTGCGGGTGCGGGTCCCGGTGCTGGTCAGCCAGCGGGTCAGGTCGGCGATGCTGGCGCCGTCGTCGGTGTAGCGGCGGAACAGCTCGACGACCAGGACGGCTTCGTGGTCGATGATCTCGTAGCGGGCCGGTTCAGTGGGGGTCTTGCGCACGTACCGGTAGCCGAACGGGGCGCCGGAGAGCACGTTGACCGATCCGGTCTTGGCCCGGTAGGTCTTGCCGCGCCGGTAGCGTTCCATCAGCTGCGCCTTCTCGTACTCGGCGAACATGCCCTGGAACTGCACCAAAAGTTGGTCCTCGGGACTGTCGCCGCGGGGGCCGTTGATGAACTCGACGCGGGTGCCGGCGCGGGCGAACTCCTCGATGAGCAGGGCCTGGTAGGCGAACTTGCGGGCCAGCCGGTCCGGGCTGTAACACAAGATCACGTCGATGGCGGTCTCGGCGACCAGGTCCCGCAGCCGCTCCAGCGCGGGGCGGGTCAGGGTGGCGCCGGAGTGCCCGGCGTCTTCGAACACCCAGTCCTCGGGCACCTCAAGCCGCGCCCTCGCGGCGTGCTCGCGCAGCGCCGCGGTCTGCGAGTCGATGGTCTGGTCCTTCTTCTGGCGGGTCGAGGAGACCCGGGCGTAGATCGCCACGCTGGTCATCAGGACACCTCACGTTCTCGGCGTCCCGAGCCACGCGGGAACGCCGGTCGGGAACAAGGCACGCGTACGCGGCCGCGAGATCAGCGGCGGCGTGGCGGTCGAAGACGAACACGGTCTCGACCGCCAGCCGGCTCATCCGCGGCGGCGCCCGCGAGGATCGTGCAAGTACGCGGTCAGGGCCTCGCTGACCAAAGCGGAGATCGTGGACCGCCGCCGACGGGCCTGGGCCCGGACCTGGGTACACAGCGAGGCGGGCAGCTTCACCGTGAACACCACCGTCTTCTCCGGCACCGCGACTGGACCAGACCGCGCGAACCGCAGGTAGCGGTAGGCCTGGCGAATCGACACCCCGAACCGCGCCGCCAGCACCCCGGCCGCCTCCACGGTGGACACGTCCGAGCCTGCCAGCACCGCTGCCGCGTTGATCCGCTCAGCGAACACCCCAGCATCAACACGCCCACCTGAGGAGACGTCCATGTACTACCCAACGAGTCATCCACCACGGTGGATGCGCCTATCGCGAGGAAGTTTCTCCAACCGCCGATAACCCAGCGTCACCTCAAAACAGAAGTTACCCATTGCGTTGGGGGCGTGATCACACCGCCCTGAGGGGTGCCCTCGTCGGTCGGTGCGAAACCCTTGCCCGCTTCGAACACACCGGCCTTCAACCAACTGCGGATCATGCCCCTGCCGGGAAACGATCCGATCGCGGTGAGGAGGTGGGCGTGATCGATGCGGTCGAACGCCGCGGTCAGGTCCGCGTCCAGCACCCATGCCCGGCGGGGTCGTTTCCCGCACCCCATCACGTGCAGGACCGCGATCGCGTCCTGGCAACTGCGACCCGGCCGGAACCCATACGAGCGTGGTTCGAACCGGGCCTCCCACTCCGGCTCCAGAGCGTTGCGGCACCGCGCCTGGTGGACGCGGTCGGCAATCGCCGGGATGCCGAGTGGGCGTTGCTTGCCGTTGGCCTTCGGGATGTACACCCGCCGCACCGGCAAGGGTTGGAACGACCGTGCTGTGCGGTGCACCTGCACAGCCAGGTCCATCCGGGCCGGGGAGGTCAACGCGACCTGCCCGTCCACCCCCGCCGTCGCGCGGCCAGCATTGCGTTGGGTGACCTGCCGCACGCTTACCAGCGTGTTCGACCAGCTTCCCAACATCATCTTCTGCAGGTTCCTGACCTTGGCCAGGTCCCCGGCCTTCACCGCCTTGAAGATCCTGCCCCGTAGCCGCCGTACGTTGTCCTCATGACGCCGCCAATCGATGGCGTCCCAATCGGGGATCACGTCCTCAGGTCCGTTCGCTCCGGCAGCCGCCATCGCAACATCGAAAGCAAAAGCTGTCATCGCGTCTAACTTGCCCTTCGGTTCCGGTGGGTCCGGTGCTTCGTCGTCAAAGGCTCACCCGCCACACGTCAGCCCGCTTTCGCGGCCGGGCACCAGGCCCGGTATCCGGCCAGTTATGCGAGAACGGCTGGTTGGAGGACCAGCCATGACGCTCCCGTTTTCCTGTCGCCTTTCGGCCACCGGCATTCGCTTCTTGGGCGTCCTGTTCCCGCCACGGAGTTCCGCTTCCCTCACGGTCGGCCTACCACCGCCCAGCCGGACCACACCGGCCACCACGATGGACCTGACGGGGTTTCCACGTTCCACACGCATGAGCTACGACCGGGTCGGGTGCCCTCTGTACCCCGGAGGCGACGGTGTCCACACGGCCCGAAAGCGTCCCGAGCCGCCGCCCGCCGACTTGCACGGCCAGCCTCCTGTTCATCCCAGTAGAACGATCCGACCTGGGAAGTTGCCGTAACGAGGCATCAGACGAGGATTCACTCGCGTTCACCCTTCCGGCCTTCCCCTCACCTGTGGCACCCGGTCGGAACGAGCGCCCTTGGGCTTTCCCCTGGGCTTCGCACCCGGCCATTACTGGCCACGCACGCCAGGGCGGGGACCGGTCCTGGACACTGACCAGGAGCTACGTCTCGGGCATCTACCCGAACCTCCAATCGACGTACTCACTCAACACGTGCGACCTCGTGTCGCAACGCACATCGGCATGAGCGGACGTCTCGCCAGCGCGGCCCCGCAGGCAAGCGCTGGCGGTCAGACCATCGCGATCATGTAAAGCATCAGGTGAGGCCGATCCGTCAAGCATCATGCGAGACCAGGCATCGCCGGCAGCCGGCAGCCGGCTGTCGTACTCCGCTTGAGGCGTTACACGCTGACTTCGCTTGAAGGGTTACACCGGCCCTTACCGTGCCGGACACGTTCGGTGACACCTGCCACGACCGTGCTGTTCGCGGTTGCCTGCCCGCGGATGCGCGGACGCGAGTTGCTTCCGATGGAGGCGGGCATAAGGCAGTTGTCAGGTCGCCCGGTGCGACGGGGCATATGCGTCGGCGGATCGGCCTGGTTTGATCGCAGCATGGGTACCGACACTGAGGTGGAGCGGGCGTGGCATCGGATCGAGGATTGGCTGTCGCGGTTTGCCCCCCGGTTCCGTGCGGAGCTGAACCCGCCGGCAACGGCAGCCGAGATCGACACTGTTGCAACCGCCCTTGGTGTGGCGCTCCCGGCCGACCTTCGGATCTGGTGGGGGCTGTCAAACGGAGTCCGGCACGGCATCGGCCTACCAAGTGCAAGTCTGATCCCTGACTTCTCGAGTCCATACCCCACGTCCATCGCGCTGGAGCATTGGCGGATGCACCTGGAGGTCCAACAGGAGTCGTACCCGCCGGGGCTGCGTGAGGAGATGGCACGATTCGTGGCCGACCAGAACGCCCAGCCAGCGGGCATCCTCGAACCCCAGTTGTACTGGCTCCCCCGATGGCTGCCCATCGCTGGTGACGGTGGAGGAGGTGGCGTATTCATCGACCTGCGTGAGGGTCCGCTACACGGATGCCTGGTGGAGTTCTCCCGGGACCACCAGGGCACGACACCGCTGTGGGAGTCCGTGACGCAGCTGTGGGTAGATGTCGCTGACGAGCTGGAAGCCGTCGACACCGACATGCTCCGCAGCGACCGCATTGACGACCTGGGGTTCGGCTCGTGGGCGCCTCCCAACTCCTAGCCGGAGACGGGGTTGGGGAACCGCTAACGGTCGGTGACGGTGGGCGCGCCCTCATCGCGGCATGTGCGTGCACCAGGTCGACGTGCCTCTCGGTCGAAGTTGCGGCGAGGTCGTGCTTGGCGTGACGGGGATGAGGCGCGGCGCTGGCCGGCGCGGCTATGGTCTGGGAATCGTCGCGGCTGGTGTCCCGCCGCGTTCCCGTTGTAGAGGTGGATTCGCGTGTTGACGGGTGCGGTCGAGGTGTACGCCAACCATGCTGTGCTGATCGTGGGGTCGACTGCCTGGCCCGAACTTGACTGGGATGACAGCCCTGCCAGCGCCGACGGGAGGCATGTGGCGATCCAGACGCGCGGGCAGATCGACCACACTCGGGTGTCGTTCTGGTCGGGCACGATGCCGGTGCTTGGCGAGATCGTCTTCGACGGCGATCTCGACCTGGATGACTACACGATCTGCGTCGGCGACATAGAGAGGCTCCGGCGGTGGACGCAGCGGATCGGGCGGACCGGTCCGCAGCGGGTGATCGTGCGGGTTGACGATCCGGGACACGCCTCGCGGATTCACGTCGGACTCGACATCAGCGCCGATGCCCAGGTATTGCCGCTGCCGTCGGCCGGTGGACCGGTACTTTTCCACGTTCTCACCTCGGAACAGAACGGTATGGCTTTGCCGAACGAACGAGGTCTTGCGCTCGACGGTCACGACTCGCCACACGCCCGGCTGGCGGCCGCGATCAGCCTGCTGTCCGGCCCGGATTCATCCAAGCCGTGGCGGGACAGATACGAAGCAACCCTCATCGCAGAATGGCTGCGATGGCTCAGCATCAACCTTGACTACGCCGAAGCGGAGGAATTGGGAGAGCAGCTTCGACATCTTGTGCACGCCGCACGTACTGCCGGGCCTGACAGCGACGGCACCATCTCACACCAGGATGCCGCACAGATCGCCCGAATGATCCTTGACGCCGTCATGCACGAAGCGCCTGAGCGGCCGTGAGAAGACACCGACTTCCGCACATCGGCAGTTTGCGGACGCCCCCGACGAGCGGCCAACGCCCGGTCAGCGGCAGATCCGTGCGTTCCGACGGCAGGCCCTGTCAGCGGTCCGCAAAGCACTCGTCAACTGGGCACCGGGCTGTTCATCGGTAGAGCGGCTGGTCCTGGGTGGGGTCGGCGGGGACCACGTCGAGGCGCGGGTCGGTGGTGAGTTGGGTGATCAGTGCCCGGGTCCCGCCGATTCCGGCCCAGTGCGGATCGACGTCCTTGGCCACGCACCAGGTGTGATCAGCGGGCCAGGCGAATGCCGGCTCGGCGTTGCTGAGACGGCGCTGGCCCGGCCACCCCGCGGCGGTGTCCCATGTGCCGATGTCGGCTAACGGCCCTCGAAACAACCAGTACGCACGGTTGGGCACCACAACCTTGGGCGCACGCGGTGCCGAGGGCGGGGCAGCGGGTGTGGGTGCCAGTCCCGGCTGGCCGCCGAGCCGCTCGAGCGGGGCGCCTGTGTTTTCTTCGTCGATGTACACGGCGTCGTCGTCGGCTGCGACGTCGGCGTCGCCGAAGCCTTCCCAGACGCAGAAGTAGCAGTCTTCGGGGGTCGTGGTGTGGGTGGCCAGCACCTCGAAAAGGGTGGGCAGCTGGTCGATGGGCCAGTCCGCATCGACATCGTTCTCGCTTTGGCCGGGGCGTGTCGGATCGGGCAGGAACCGAAGCCGCGCGTAGGCGTCGAAGCCCGCAGGGCCGAGGCCCACAAGCCGCTGCCACGGCAGGTCGCTATGGGCGATCCAATCGGCGGCCGACAGTTCCCGACAGAAGTTGAGTGTCACCCACACAGGAAACGCCAAGTACGCCCGGACGGCGGCAGATCCGGATAGTTGGCGTCCTCCGGCGTGCCGCCCGAACAATCCGATCCAGGTATGGTCGCGGGCCATGAGCGCCGATGGTGATGCTGCACTCGCACGTCTGCTTCATAGCCTCGTGGCCGATCTGCTCACATGGCTGGACGACTACCCGGACGATCAAGTCGACCCGAACGCCGTGGCCTCGATCCGGCAGAGCATCGACTGGGTGATTGATCGGCTTCCAGCCGAGCGGCGCGACCGGCTTGCTTCCGGTGACCCGGACCCGGCGGTGTTGAAGACCGTCGCTGGTCTCTTCGTCGACCTGTTGTGGTGGCTGGACACCTGCGGAGACGAGGAGGTCGACTCGCACGTGGCGGTAAAGCTTCAGGAGAGCAGCGTCGACTACGTTGATGGCCTGTCGGACGAGCAGCGCCGACGGCTGATCGAGGTACTCGACGAGTTGGCCGCAGCGGAACAGCACGACGGCCGCCGGTACGAGTTGCGTTTCTTCCCGTACGCGATGGGCCTTGTTGATGAGGAACCTGATGCCGAGGAGCCGCGTGTCCGCGAATGGGTCCACCCCGAAGCCCGGACCTTCGGCCCGGCTGCAGCCGAGTGAAGACGCCGCAAACCACGAGCGACGTCGTCGCGACCTCGAGCCTGGCATGACACTTCGATGCACCCGCACATCGGCAGAAGCGGATGTTGCCGCAGCGTCGCCGGCCACGGAGTTCACCGTCCGTAGACAGTGAGTCGGGGGACCGCGTAGCTCATCAAGCGGAGTAGGAACCAGCAGTGGGCGGCGTGCCGGTGGGGTGGGGTGGTGGCTCGCGGCCCGTCGGGGACCGATCCTCCTAGGACGGTCTAGGCGGTGTGGCGTGGGGCGGGGGCGTCCAGCTGCCGGCATCGGGCCGGCACGTCACCGATGAGTGCGTAGAGCGACCTGCTCTGGACGCCCCCACGTCAGCGGCGCCCGGCCAGGGCGGGGCACGCTTGGTAGGCGGCTTCCAGGTCCGCGTCGGTGAAGCGGACCTTGCGGCCGAGGCGGTGGCAGGGGACGCGGCCCTTGGACACCCAGCGCCGGAGGGTGGTCTCCGCGATGCGAAGCTTCGCCGCGGCCTCGGCGTAGGTGTAGTCCCTGGCCACCTCGTCCTCCTCCTGCCCTCCGGCCGCCGGATGTGGGGCCACTGTAGACCATTGCGGCCCGACAGGTCTACGGTGGGGTACGCCAGGCCACGGCAAGAGCGGAAGCTACTAGCACCCCTCGCCGGTCGCCGGGTGTACGGCTACGATCTAGCACTGCGCGTGCATGGCACGCGGTGCGCTGGAAGTGCTGTTGGCTGGCACGCCGCCGTTCCACGGTGGAGGCCCAGGTTCGAGTCCTGGCCGGCGCTCGACGCCCGGCCACGGGGAAGGTGGTGAGCGGCGTGTTCCACGGCAGCATCCCGGCTGACCTGCGCTCGATCATCTACGAGCACGCGGAGTCGTGGCCGGACACGGACCTGTACGTCGGCTGCTCGGGGAACTTCACGATCGAGCGGACGTTGCACAGCAGGCCGGGCGAGCGGCGGGCGATCCACGGCAACGACGTCCAGGCGTACTCGAGCGCGTTGGGCTGGTGGCTCGCCGGCCGGGAGCTGGACTACCGGCTGAAGGACGAGCACCGCGACGAGCTGGCGTGGCTGGAGCCGTACCTGGCCACGTCGACGGACACCCTGGCGACGCTGATGATGGGCACCCGGTTCCTCCAGTACGTCGGCCGGCAGGGCGTCTACTACGAGCGGATGGTTCGGGCGACCGTCGGGCAGTTCCCGACGATGCACGCCAAGACGGTGGGGAAGCTGTCGGCGCTGACGCTGCGTCTGGCGGACTACTACTGCGGGGACGTGCGGGAGTACCTGGCCGACGTGGTGCCGGCCGACGCGCCGGTGGCGATGTTCCCGCCGTTCTACGCGGGCGACTACGAGGCGCAGTTCGCCGGGATTGACGAGTTCTTCGACTGGCCGGCGCCGAGCTACGACCTGCTGGACGAGGACGGCAAGGAGGAGATCATCGGGGCGGTCCTTGACCGGCCGCACTGGATCCTCGGCTTGCACATCGCCCGCGACGAGCTGCGCCCCTGGCTGCGCGGCGTCGTCCAGACCAGCAATCGCGGCATGCCGATCTACGTGTACGCCAGCTCGGGCGCGCGGCGGGTGGTCGCGCCCGCGCAGCAGGTCGAGCCGATCCTGCTGCCGAAGATCGGGGCCGGCGAGGACCTCGGCGACCGCATGGCGATCCACGTGCTGACCGGCGGGCAGTTCTCGGCGGTACGCAGCCAGTTCATGAGCAAGACGATCCTGCCCGGGTCGCCGCTGCTGGCCTGCGGCGTCAGCGTCGACGGGAAGCTGGTCGGGGCGTTCGCGTACCTGCCGCCGAAGTTCGACCCGAGCACCGCGTACCTGATGAGCGACTTCCCCGTGTCGTGGACCCGGTACCGGCGGCTGGCGAAGCTGATCGTGATGGCGGCCGCCAGCCGCGAGGCGCAGCTGCTGTTGCAGCGGTCCCTGTCGAAGCGGCTGACCGGCTGGTCGACCACGGCGTTCACCGACCGGCCGAACAGCGCCAAGTACGGCCGGGGCATCCCCGGCGTGAAGCTGCAGAAGCGCAGCGAGCCGGCCGCCGACGGCATCCACCGCTACCAGCTCCAGTACGGCGGCCCCCTGGGTGACTGGACCCTGCACGAGGCGCTGGCGGAGTGGAAGCGCCGCCACGGGAAGGACGAGCGACGATGAGCGACGAGCACCGCGGCGGCGAGCCGCCGGCCGCCGAGCGGCCCGGCTGCCCGAAGACGCTGTGGGACGAGATGACGCCCTACCAGTGCGGCCAGGGCGCCGAGACGGGCGTGTGCCCGACGCACGGGAAGTTCCGACACGAGCCGGCCGACCCGGACAAGCCGTGCGGGCACCCCGACATGCACCTGGACGCCGACGTGCAGCGGCTGACCGCCTCCGACGAGGACCCCACGGTGGTGGCGTACATCGTGGAGCTCTCGATCCGCTGCCTCGGCTGCCAGGAGCGGTTCCGGTGGACGGGCGTGCCCGCCGGGATGATGCCGAACCGGCCGGCGTGCTCGCCCGACGAGTTCGTGCTGCACGCGCCGATCCGGCCGGCGAGCGCCGACCCGGACTTCGGGCTCGGCATCCCCGGGTTCGCGATCCAGTACCGCGAGGGAGGCGGGCGGTGAGCGACGTCGACGAGCTGCCCCTGGACCCCCGGCTGATGACCGTCCGGCCGCAGGACCTGACGCTGCTGGAGGTCAACGCGCGGTACATGCGCAAGGAGCAGTACGACCGTCTGGTGGCGAACATCAAGCGGGACGGCTGCCTGACGAGCGTGCCGCTGGTGTGGCACGACGTCGACAACGACCGGAAGGTGGTGCTGTCCGGCAACCACCGGGTCACCGCCTCGATCGACGCCGGCCTGGCCGAGATCACGGTGATGGTGGTGCAGCAGAAGCTGAGCCGCGCCCGGCAGGTCGCGTTGCAGCTGTCGCACAACGCGATCGCCGGCGAGGACGACCCGGCCACGTTGAAGCAGCTGTACGAGGAACTGGACGACGTGGACTGGCGGGCCTACTCGGGCCTGGACGACAAGCAGCTCGACCTGCTCGCCCAGGTCGACCTGGAGGGCCTGTCCGAGGCGAACCTGGACTTCGCCACGGTGCAGCTGGTGTTCCTGCCGCACGAACTCGAGGCGGCTCGCGCCAGCTTCGACGAGGCGCGGAAGCTGACGCAGGCCGACGCCCGCTGGCTCGCCGGGTACGGCGACTACGAGTCCACCCTGGATGCGCTCGCGACGGCCCACGGCGCCCACAACGTCGGCAACGTGGCCACCGCACTTGGCCTCATCCTCGCGGTGTTCGAGCGGCACCTCGGCGAGCTGCGCGACGGCGTGTGGCTCGACGAGGAGAGCGGCGAGTCGATCGGGCACGCGGGCCGCCTGGTGCCGATCGAGACGGTGCTGGAGACGCGCTCGATGCCGGCCGACGCGGCAGCGGTGTTGCACCGCGCCGTGGACAAGCTGGTCCGCACCGGCGAGGTGCCCGCCGACCAGCGGTGGCGGGCGCTGGAGCTGCTGGCCGCCGACTACCTGGCCGGATGAGCGGCCGGCTGCCCCGGTCGACGAAGGTGGTCGCCGCGGTCTACCTGGTGGTGATCGTCGGGGGCCTGGCCGCCGTCTGCATCGGGCACTGGCCCTTCTGAGGCCGCACCGCACGACTCCCGGCTGGCAGCCCGCCGGCCGGCGATCCGGCCGCAGTGAGACACCGCGGCCCGACCCCTGGAGGAGAGAGATGACCGGACCCGCCCAGAGCGGCGAGGACCTGTACGCCGGCCTCGACGAGCGCCAGCGGTACGAGCTGGACCGGCGCTGCGACTACCACCCGCCGAAGAACCTGGAGACGGCCGAGGCGCACGCCGGGTGGCGGAAAACGATCAAGGGCGTGATGGCGGAAGCCATGCGCAGCCTGCCCGCCGGCCGCGAGACGTCCATGGTGCTGACCGCATTGGACGACGCCCTGATGTACGGCAACGCGGCGATCGCCCGGCCGCCCATGAGCGGAGGACGCAAGGTCGGGCACTGATCGGGGACGGCCCGGCCTGACCAGGGCCGGGCCGCCCGCAGCTGGAGGAGGTGACCATGAGCGAGCCGGAGGTCCTGCCCTGGGACCGGCAGCGCGGCGAGCCCGAGCGGGCGTACGGGTACTTCGCCCTGTACCGCGACCTGGGCCGCACCCGGACCGTCGCGAAGGTCGCCGAGCAGGTCCACAAAAGCCGGGATTACCTCCACAAGCTGGCGACCCGCTGGAAGTGGGTGCAGCGGGCGCAGGCGTGGGACCGGGAAGAGGACCGGCTGTACGCAGAAGGCTTGGCCGAGCAGCGGCGCGACATGGCCCGCCGGCACGCACGGGTGGCGTCGGCGTTGCAGGCGAAGCTGGTTGCCCGGTTGCAGACCCTCGACGCGTCGAAGCTGACCCCCGGCGACGTGGCCCGCTGGCTGGAGGTGTCGACCCGGGTCGAGCGGCTGGCCCTGGGCCTGCCGGACTCCACGACGGCGCACACGGGCCCGGACGGCGGGCCGATCCGCGCCGAGGTCGAGCAGATGAGCGAGCAGCAGCGTGCCGACTTCTTCCGGGCGCTGATGGCCGAGGCCGCCGCCCGCGCCGGCCAGGCCAACCTGACCGCCGAGCCGGACGACCCGGGCGGCGACGACGACGAGGACGAGGAGGAGCCCGGTGGGGCGACGGAGCAGGGATGACGGCGAGGCGTGGATCGCGGTGGAGCTGCGGGCGCCCCGTTGGGCGGCGTGGTGCGCGGCCGGCGGGCTGCTGCTGATGGGCGCGGCGGCCCTCGGCGGCGTGACCGTGGTGGCGTGGGCGGTCGCGCGGTGAGGCGCGGCCCCCGCTCGGGCAGGCTGCTGCTTGACCACCGGGCGCCGGTCGCCGCCCGGCTGGCGTACCAGCCGGGCGGGGTGGTGCGCGGCTGGGCGGAGCTGGACGCGAAGCCCCCGCCGCCGGTGCGCCGTGCCCCGCCGCCGCGGCGGCTGACCCGGGTGCAGCGGCGGACGCTGCGGTTCCGCGCCTGGACGTGGCGGCTGCTGCTCGGCGGGTGGTTCGCCCTGATGGTGCTGGCGGTGTGGGCCGGGCTGCGGTGGGTCGGCCCGGCCGCCCTCGGCTGCCCGGCGGTGATGCTGGCGGCGCTGCTGGTGCTCGCCTGGGTTGCGGCCGTCGATCTGCGCCAGCGCGAAGCCGAGATGCGGGCCGGGAGCTGAGCCGTGCTGCTGGCGTACCCGGACCCGGCCCTGATGACCGATGCCGAGCTGGCCGCGTACTTGCGCGAGGTGTCGGAGGTCCAGGGCCTTGCCCGGTACGACTGGCCCCGGCACGCCCGGCCGGAGCAGATGGAGCCGGCCTGGTACCGGATCTGGATGCTCCTTGCGGGCCGTGGCTTCGGCAAGACCCGGACCGGTGCGGAGACGGTGCGGAAGTGGGCCGGGGGGAAGCCGGGCGGGCACTACGCGGTGATCGCGAAGACGCACCGGGAGGTGTTCAACGTCTGCTTCACGGCGCGGCGGGCCGGGCTGCTGGCGGTGGTCCCGCCGAGGGAGGTGCGGACGTTCAACAAGAGCGAGCCGTACCTGGAGCTGACCAACGGGGCGATCATCCGCGGGTTCGGCGCGCAGGACCCCGACGTGCTGCGTGGCTACGACTTCGACGGCTGCTGGCTCGACGAGTACGCGGCCTGGCCGTTGCAGACGGCGCAGGGCGTGTTCGACATGCTGTGGTTCTGCATGCGCGAGGCGCCCGAACCGCGCATGGTCATCTCCACGACCCCGAAGCCGCTGCCGCACGTGAAGAAGCTGCTGGCGCGGGCGAAGAAGCAGCGGGCGCGTAGCCGCCGGCCCCGGGTGGTCATCACGCGGGGGCGGACGTTGGACAACGCGCCGAACCTCAGCCCGGAGGCGCTGGAGGAGCTGCTGGAGCAGTACGGCGGCACCCGGCTGGGTCGGCAGGAGTTGGACGCGGAGCTGCTGTCCGACGTCGACGGCGCGCTGTGGAAGTCGGCGTGGATCGAGGCCGGCCGGGTCGACAAGGAGGACGTGCCGCCGCTGGTGCGGACGGTGGTCTCGATCGACCCGGCGGACACGGTGTCGGAGACGAGCGACGAGACGGGCATCGTCGCGGTCGGCCGGGGCGAGGACGGCGAGCACTACGTGCTGGCGGACCGGAGCATGAAGATCGCCGGCATGGCGGCGGCCCATCGGATCTGGCAGTGCTACCTGGACGTCGACGCGGACGTGGTGGTGTACGAGGGCTCGTCGGCGTGGCTGCGGGACATCCTGGTCGACGCGTGGGTGGCCATGCAGAAGGAGGGCCTGCTGCCGGGCGGTGACCCGCCGCTGGACGTGGTGCAGGCCCGCCAGTCGAAGCGGGTGCGCGCCGAGCCGGTCGCGGCCCGGTACGAGGTCGACCCGCCGCGCGTGCACCACGTCGGGACGTTCCCGGCGCTGGAGGACCAGCTGACGACCTGGACGCCGGAGTCGGGGGACTCCCCGGACCGGCTGGACGCCCTGGTGCACGGCGTGACGTACCTGCGGTCGAAGGAGTCCCAGCGGGCGGTGGTGGCGTCGCCGCTGGGCCAGCAGGCACGGCCGTCTGCGGGGCCGCGGTGACCCAGGGATCAAATGAGCGGCTGCGCGAGCGGCTGCGTGAGCACCTCGACGCCGGCCGCCTGCGCCCAGCCGTTGATCGTGGGACGGATCTGCTGATGCCAGTGGGGAAGGCGGATACCGCCGTCGGCGGTGACCTGCCTGACCTCGGGGGCGCCGAACGCCTGGAACAGCTCGCTGGTGAGGCGGTACGTTGCCGCGACCAGCCCGGGGCCGTCGGCGCAGAGATCGTCGATGTCGGCGACCGTGTCAGCCCACGCGCCGTTCGTGATCTCACCGCCCTTCCCCGTTGCCACAGCCTGAGCCGCAAACCAGCCGAGCCGGTCCTCCGGCCAGCCGAGGGTGTCTACCAGCGCGGCCGGGACGTACGGCGCGATGGCGGCCCGGACGGTGGCGAGGCCACCGGCCGCCGCCCTGTCGCGCGCGTGGCGGGCCAGGAATCGCAATCCCGCGGCGATGCCGAGGGTGAGCCACTGGTCGTCGACGAGACGGGACGTCAGGTCCCCGATGTCCGACGTCCGCACGTCAACCGCGCTGGCGAAGACGCCGCTGCCGCTCTCGTGCAGCTCGCATGCCCCGCGCGAGTACGGCTTGTTCGGTTGGTACCTCGTTGCACCTACAAGGCACCGGCGCCGCACGGTCGACCGGATGAAGTGGCGCACCCCGATGCCGAACGCGCTGTGCGCGGTGTCGGCGTTGCTCAGCTGGAATGCGCTCAGCGCGGGGGTGTCGATGGTGAAGGCCCCCGGCATGTCGGGGACGAGGGTCACGACCACGAACATCTCGTCCGGCGCGAGGCGTTCGACGAAGTCGGCTTCGATCCGGGCGGCTTCGTCGATGCGGTCTGCGAAGCCGGCGAATCGTGCCCGGTACGCCTCGGCCACCAGTGCCTCGGACAGCCAGGCCCTCTGCGTGCCGATCCGCTTGGGGTAGAGCAGCGAGTTGTTCTGGATGTAGGCGTGCGGCGCTGTCGCCGTCCGGGCGACCCAGATGACGAGGAATCCGGTGCCGGGCCGGTCGGGATCCTCTACCGGGATGATGTCGAAGGTCGGCGTCGGCTGGACGTTGGCGACGACGGTCTGGTGGAGCCGGACGCGCTCGGCGTCGCTGATGTCCACGCCGACGTCCTTCTTGGCGCGGCCCTGGTCGTCCTCCTCCATGCCGAGGATGAGCAGGCCGCCGTTGGCATTGGCCAGCCCGCCGACATCGGCACACAACTCCTTCCGGTCCTTGTCGCGGCTGCCGTACGTGTCGCGCTTGAAATCCAGGTCGGGGCCTTCCGTGGTGTCCGGGATGAGCCCCTTGACCTGCTTGTAGGTCAGGGTTTCGTCAATCGGTCCGCCGAGGAGCTGTTCGAGCCTGCGGTTTCGCAGCGTGGGCATGCGCTCGATCGTGGACCGCCCCGCCGCAGGGGAGCAAATCGGCAGGTCAGCGAGGCTCCTGATTGGACGGCGGATGATCTTGATTGATACAATGAATATGTACGACCCTTGTTGTACCCGCCTGTTCACGTGGAAGAGGAGAGAGCGGAAGTGACAGCAGCAGTGAAGGCGCGGCCCCGGGGCAAGAAGGCCCCCTACCTCGCGCAGATCGACCCGCGGGAGCTGGTTGCGCACCCGACCAACCTCCGCACCCAGCTCGGCGACCTGACCGAGCTGCGCAACTCGATCGCCGCGAGCGGCGTTCTGCAGGCACTGACCGTCGTTCCCGAGGAGGGCGGCATGCGGATCGTCGCCGGCCACCGACGCGCGAAAGCGGCGGCCGAGGTGATCGAGGCCGGCGAGTGGCCAGACGGCACGCCGCAGACCGTGCCGTGCCTGGTGCGGCCCGACATGGCGGGGATGGCCCCGGCCCAGGTCGTCGCCATGCTGATCGAGAACGACCAGCGCACCGACCTGACCGAGAGCGAGCGGGCAGCCGGGTACGCGCAGCTGGAGCTGTTCGGCCTGGACGTCGCCGAGATCGCCCGCCAGACCGGCCGGGAGCAGAAGCACGTCCAGTCCGCGCTCAAGCTGACGAAGCTCGGCGAGGCCGCCACCGCGGCGGCCGACGCCGGCCGGCTGAGCCTCGACGACGTTGCCGAGCTGGCCGAGTTCGAGGACGACCCGAAGGTCATGGAGAAGATTCTCAAGGACGTCGGCAGCGGCTGGGGGATCAAGCACAAGGCCCAGGAGGAGCGCCGCAAGCGGCAGACCAAGGGGGCTGTCGCGGATCTGACCGCCGAGCTGGAAGCGGCCAGCGTGAAGATCGTGAAGAAGCCGAAGGAGTGGCCGTACAACTGCGCGATGGCGCGCGTCGATCAGCTCCAGACGGCCGACGGAAAGGATCTCGACCCGGAGGCGGTCAAGGCCCTCGACGGGTACGGCGCGCTCATCGAGGAGCGGTGGGACAGCGCCGAAGCGGTCATCGTCTGCCTCGACCCGGAGGCCCACGGCTACAAGCGGACCGGGCACAGCTACTACAAGACGCCGGCCGAGATCGCCGCGAAGGAAGCCGCCGACAAGGCCAAGGAGGAGCTGCAGGCCCGGCTCGCCGAGTCCGGGGCGGTGCGGCGCCGGTTCCTCGTCGAGAAGTACGGCAGCGCGAAGGGCGCGAAGTCGCTGCTCGTCGAGGCGATGCGGTTCGCCGTGGTGTGGCCCGACTTCTACCAGCACCGGCTCGACCACGAGCTGGTCAAGGAGCTGTGCGGCGGCACGCTGACCGAGGCCGCGACCGCCGGGCAGGACCGGCTGAACCGGCTGCTCGTCACCCGGCTCATCTGCGCGCAGGAGCACAACGTGGCGCAGGTCGCCGACGGCCGGTGGGTGGCGCACAAGGACCTGATCGTGCCGTGGCTCAACCGGCTGGAGGAGGACGGCTACGAGCTGTCCGAGGCCGAGGCCACGATGCGGACCACGCTGATCGCCGAGGAGGAGGAGCGCAAGCGCGCCGAGGCCGAGGAGGAGGCCGAGCGCCTGGCGTACGAGGCCGAGCTGGAGGCCGAGGAGGCCGGCGCCGACGAGGACAGCGACGCGCCGGAGGTCGTCGACGTGCAGCTGCCCGAGCACGACGTCGAGCCGGACGAGCCCGAGGGGGCGGCCGCCGACCCGGACCCGTGCCCGGAGACGGACCTGGACACGGCCGAGCCGGACGCGAAGGGCGACGAGTGAGCGTGACCCCTGCGGGTCGGCCGGAGGCGCGTACCGAGCTGGTGCGCGCCTCCGGCGCCGGCCCGACCGACCGCGCGGAGGAACCCATGGACGAGGAGCTGCTGCGCGGGACCTGCCCGGCCTGCCAGGTGGCGATCGGCGACGCGCACCGCGACGACTGCGACGTGGCCGAATGCCTGGCCACCGGCCGGAAGCGCATGTGGTGTCGGGCGCAGCCTGACACCGCAGGCCACGACTGCGGCCGTGCGGACTGGACCGGCCGGTGGCCGGCGCACGCGGAGGCCCGCGAGTTCGGCTGGCACCTGCGGTGGGACACCGAGGCGCGGAAGTTCGCGCGCTGCGCCCCCGAGGTGGAGGGCTCCGGGCCGGACCTGTCGCGGCTGTACCAGTTCGCGCGGTGGGACGCGCAGGCCCGCCGCTGGCGGCGGCGTCGGGCGGTGCTGTTCGCCCGGACCGTGCGCGGCGGCCGGGCCACCGTCGAGGAGCTGACCCGCGTGCACCGCTGGTGCGACGAGCAAGGCTACGAGGTGGTCGGCTCGCACGTCGGCGCCCGCGGCTGGCGGGAAGCCGTCGCCGATGTCGACGACGGCTCGGCCGACCTGGTGGTGGTGCCGTCGGTGGAGCGGCTCGGCTTCGGCAAGCAGGTGTTCGAGCGGGTCGCGGCGGTGCACGCGGCTGGCGGCGATGTCGCCGGCCCGGGTGTGCGGATCGACGCCGACGGCCAGGTCGTTGCTACGGCGACCACCGAGCAGATGTGAGGGGAAGTTCAGGTGGAGATCGGCGACGCGATGATCCTGGCGTGCCCGCAGACGAACCTGAACGTGCTGCTGGAGCGTGCCGACGCTGGCCGTCGCTGTACGAGCGCCGGACATGATCGGCTAAGCACCCGCGACGGAGCGGCCGTTCCCACCGTGACGGCCGTTCCTTCATACCAAGCAACCCTTGCCACGCCAGCTCGGCGTCTCTGCCTCAGCCAAGCGCCGGGCCGGGTGCGAATGGCTCCAGAGGCCGCAATTCCGTACCCTCTTCGCCCATGGACAACCCCCCTGCCGCCCGCCACGACGCGACCGAGCCGACCGACAGCACCGCGACGACGGAGGCCATGTCCGAACCCACAGTCCTGCTGCCCCAGGCACGCACCGGTCAGACGGCATCCGATCGCCGGCAGCGCGGGATTGTTGTTGCCGGCGGCGTGGCGTTCGCTGTCCTGGTCGGCTTGGTTGCCACGACGCTGTTCTCCGACGGCGACGCAGGCCAGAATGCCGCAGCGCCCGTCACCGTCGCGCCCGCCACTGACGGGACACCAGAACTCACGACCGAACCATCGGCGTCGTCCACACCCACTGCGCCCGCACCCTCATCGACCAAGCCCGCGCCCTCATCCACCAAGCCAGCGCCCCCGCCCAGCGCACCACAACGCCCCCGTCAAAGCCCTGCCCAGCTCATCACCGGGATCCGCGGCGGCCTCCCTCACCTCGTGAGCGACGGCCAGCTCGACAAAGACGCCGCCAAGGACCTGGACAAGCGGCTGGAGGACACTTCACGCGCGTTAGCCGACGGTGACACCGACAAGGCATGGGACAAGCTCCGCGAGACGGCCGAGAAGACCAGCAAGCTTCGAAAGGACGGCAAGCTGACAGACGCCGGCTACCAAGCCTTGGCTGCCGCCCTCAACCAGCTCGCCCAAGCCTTCCCCCCACGCTGACGCGCGTACCGCCAGCACACGCGAGCTCATTAGCTAGTCACCCGCCGCCGTCCAAGGGAGCCAGGGGTGGCCGGCAGCGGGTAGGCAGCTTCTCGGCGGCGGCGACGCCGACGCGGCTGGCTAGTCCGGTAAGCGGACCAGCGGAGGCGGGGAAAGTACCTAACGGAACTGCACAAAGTGCATAACCGGGCCTCAGATTATGTAGTTTCCGGGCGAGGCTAGTCCGCTGAGCGGACCAACTCGGGGCGGGTCACGGAGGCGTGGCCCGCCCCTTCGTGTCGCAGTCGCCGCCGACCGGCGGGTCCGCCAGGACGTCGGGGCAGCGGCGGCAGCGCAGCACCAGGTGCCCGCCGCAGCGGCAGGGCCACCAGTCGCGCACCGGGCGGGTGGCGGATCCGCCGGCGTGGGCGTGCCCGTGCCGGCAGTGCGTCGGCTCGTCGCCGACCAGCTCGTGGACCTGCCGGTAGGGGAAGGCGACTACGTGCCGGTCGGCGCGGGCCCGTGCGACCAGGTGCCGCAGCTCGGCGGGGGAGTCCGCGACGTGCTCGACGAGGGTCACGCCGGCGGGGGAGTTGTCGGCCCGGTCCCAGCGGATCGTGATGTACCAGCGCGTTCGCCACTCCATGCCCGCAGGCTACTCGAACACGTGTACTAAAGCTGCGGAGTCGAGAGATGGTGGCCGGGACGCCGGATGCGACTGGGCAGTCAAGCGGCGTGGAGCTACACCAACGCGCCGAAAGCCAGCTGCAGGGCTGGCCGGCCACCCCGGCCACTGTAGGTGAAAGGCTGTGCCGGAGGGCACGATCTCGTGGATGCTGTCGAGCAGTTGTTGGACACGCGATGTTTTGCTAATCGTGTGATCGAGCGGACCCCCCTGCGACAAATAGGCACCAAACAGGACATTCGGCTCCTCGTCGGCATGCTTAATGATCTCGCTGCCCAAACGTGGCACAAGATTTCGGTCGGACCGTCACGGGGGCTAGCCTTCGGTGAGGAGTCACTTACCGACCACAACCTGTTCGAGCTGGATCGACTAGGTGCGCCGATCGAGGTCTACAAGTTCGACAAGACTGAGGAGCCCTACAACGGCGCCGACTTCGAGTGGTGGGTAGGAAGCGACGCCACACACTGGCTTGGGCTGCGATTCCAGGCCAAGAAACTTGACGATGACGGCATCTATGCCCAGCTCGGCCACCGCGTCAGGGGCCGCCGGCAGTACGAGCTGCTGCTAGAGCAGGCACAGCGGGACAACGTCTGGGCATTCTACTGCTTCTATAACGGCTGGCCTGGCTCGTGGCCGAAGGGCGTCCCCAACGCCGGCTGCCGAAAACGCATAGCGCCGGCACCACACGGCAGTGATCAAAAAGCATGTGTGCACGCCTATCTCGAGGACTTCGGCTGTGCGATCGCGCCAGCGAGTGCTGTTGCCGGCCGTCACCAGGGGGAACCGCGGAACGGTCGTAGGGCGTTGGAGGAGCATCTACGCTACAGCCGGCCGTGGTCCCATCTATTCGGCGACCGCAAGGATGATGTTGGACAGCCAAGTCAGATCGTGCGGGAGCTCCCGGCTCAGCTCTGGGACTGGACGGGATTGGCGTCGGACGTCGTAAGTAACGGCCAACTTGCGAGCGGGCTGCCAGAAGGACAGGGCCTTCATGAAGAGCTGCCAACCTGGCTGGAGGCCCGACGGGCGGGGGCAACGAGTCAAGAAGGCTACCGACCTGCGACCGCCGTTGTCTTCAACGTGGGCTAGGGACTGAGCCCGCGGGCCGGCCTACCGGGATGTGCTGCACGGCTCGCCCCGAGCGGGCGCCTTGTGGTGGAACCGTCGCCGCCGGTGGCTCCGCCCGCTGCTCAGGGCTGCCCACCCCGCGCTACCGCGTCGAGGACCTCGCCGCCCAATTCCTGGCTACAGCTCGTGCGGCCGTCCGCGACGTTCACCGGGCGCCGGCAGGCGGTGTGCAGCCGTTCATGTGGGTGCTTCTCAGCAGCGGCGGGTAGCTCAGTGAGGTTGCGGCTAGTCCGTCAAGCGGACCAGCAGTCTGGGGCCGAATGGCGGGTGAAGGCACGGCGGCCAGATGTCGAGGGGTATGTCGGTGGCGGTCCGTAGGGTGTACGCGTTCATAGTGGAATGGCCAACGCCCAGAGAGACGGTGAGCCAATGACAGCCCTGATCGAGCTCGGCAACAACGACCGGCTGTACATCAAGGCCGAGCAGCACATGCTGAGCCTGTACCCCGGTGTCGGCGGCGCGCACGTCAGCCTCCGCTTCGATGTCAGCCGGCAGAACGACGCGCCGAACGGCTCGCCGTTCCAAGTGTCGGCGCTGGTTTATGTGTGCCGAACGTCGGGCCAGGACCAGAAGCTGCTCGGCGTGATGGAGGCGCGGCACTCGATCAATCCGCAGGTGCGGTCCAGCCAGTTCGAGTTGGTCGGATTCGTCAGCGACGAGCAGTTGCGCGTCATCGAGGAGCTGAGGCGGGGTGAGGAGGTGCACCTGAACGCGGCGTTCACGGTGACCTCCGTCGAGGGTGACCCGTCCATGCTGCAGGTGCGTACCGGTTACGGCAGCTTCCACATCGGCGGTGGCGAGTGGTCTAAGCAAATGGAGCAGGTGAACGCGGGCGGCGTCGTCGAGGTCCTGGTACCGATGGTCGGCGGGGCGGACTACGCCGCGGCGTGGAACGAGCTACGCGAGGCCCGGACGCTCTTGCGGAACAACGAGATCAAGGGGGCGCTGGTCGCCGCGCGTTCGACGCTGGAGCTGGTCCGGAAGTCCCAGCGGACGAATGCGGTGGTCCGGGCCGTAAAGAAGCGAGAGGCGGAGAGCCCCGAGCCTCGCCCCGAGGAACAGAGGTCGCTAACCGAGCGGTTTGCGTTCACCTTAGAGGCCCTGTATGCCAACCTGTCTGGCGCAATGCACAGGCCGAGTGGGGCGGCCAAGACGTTCGAGTACACCCGTGCGGATGCTGCGATGCTGGTCGCCGCCGTGGCGGGCATGCTCGCCCGGCTTTCCGAGGAGAGGCGCCTGACGTGACGGCAGCAGCCTGATCGGGTCAGTCACCCGCCCGCCAAGTGCGAGGCCACAAAACGAGGCAGCCGGATCAGGCGTGACATAACGCCGGGCGAGCGGCAGGAACTACGGCGGGAACTTTGCGCTGTTGCCGCTGATTGGGCGCAGCGGCTGAACGACTCCGACCCGGAAGCCCGGCGTAGGGCAGACCACGAGCCGAGCTACGCAGCCAGGATGCGAACTCACCTATCCGGCGGTCGGACGTTGAGCCACCCGCACGTTCACGCCCCGGCCGCGGCGTCCCAGAACGGATCGGCCTCGTGGCCGAGCAGCAGGGGCACGTCGTACACCGACAGGTCCAGTCGCGGACGCACGTACCACACCCGGTGGCGCCATCGCCGGTGTTCGAAGGCGGTGTCCACTTCGATCTCAGCCACCACCGTCGGCTCCACCTGCACGTAGCGCAGTGGCTCGGGTCGGTCCAGCTGCCCGCTCCAGCTCGCGGGCAGCGGCTGCGGCCAGGGGTGCGCGATGATGCCCCGGCGCTGCAGCCGGGGTGGGGACAGCAGCGGCGCGAGCTGCCGACGCTGGGGCATCGTCAGCGGGTGCGTCCTTCCCGTATAGCGCAGGTGTCCCCGTCGATCGAACCGACCGAGGAGCAGCGTGCTCGGGTTGCCGAGGCTGCCGGTCACCCCGCCGACGATCGCCTCGGTCGCCGCGCGCACCCGGAACTTCTGCCATCCGCGCCGGCCGGGCTCGTACCGGCCGTCCAGCCGCTTGACGACCACCCCCTCGATCCCGGCCGCCGTGTACGTGGTCAGCCAATCGCCCACCTCGTCCATGTCGGTGGTCTGCGGCGTGAGGGTCAGCTGCGCCGGCGCGGCCTCGAGCAGCTCCGCCAGCCGGGCCCGCCGCTCGAGCAGCGGCGCGTTGATCACGACGTGGCCGTCGGCGTCGGCGAGCAGATCCCACATGACGTAGTGCGCCGGGTGGTCCCGCGCCATCATCAGCAGGCCCCGGCCGGCGGTGATCCGGCGCTGCAGCCGGGCGAAGCTGGTCCGCCCCCGCTCCCACACGATCAGCTCCCCGTCGAGGATCACCCCCGGTGGGAAGGTGTGGCGGATCGCCCGGGTGATGTCCGGGAAGTACGGGGTCAGGTTCTTGCCGGCGCGCGACTGCAGGTAGACGCCGGCCACCTCGACGAAGCCGATAGCGCGGAAGCCGTCCCACTTGGGTTCGTAGGCCAGGCGCGGCCCCTGCGGCACCGCGCCTATCGGGGCCGACAGCATCGGGGCGACCGGCCGCCGCAGCACCGGCTCGGCCCGGCCGAGGGTCACCCCGGCCGGGCCGAGCCGCCATGGCTGCGCACCGTGCTCATCCGGCCCCCTGCCGCGATCATGCCGGACCGGCATGGCGCGGCGGGCGCAGATCGGGAAGGGCGAATGGCGCGGCGCGCTCACCCTGAACCCGGCGACGGCCCCAAGACGACACAGATCAGGACGCGGTCGAGGCACCCCCCGCGAGCCGGCAGACCGGATGGCGTGACCTGGCTGCCCGACGCGACCGCCGGCGACGGTGGTGTTCGAGGTCGCCACCGCGCGGCGGGCCGGCGCGCAGCTGCGCCACAACGGCGGCGTGCGGCTGGCCGAGGTGCCTGTGGCGTACGGGATGCTCACCGGGTCAGGCGGCCGCCCGCTCGACGAGGACTTCGACGAGGACGCTTTCACAGCGGTTGCACCGCAGGTCGTAGCGGGCGGTGTTCTCAACCAACCCGACGAGCATGAGCGGGTGGTCGTCGTGTCCACGGACGCCCCGAGTGAGCCGGCGCCAGAAGTCGGTGGAGGCGAAGCTGGCTGCCGGCTCGACGAGCCTGGTGGGCTCAGCCACGGGCGTCAGGCCGCCGCTAGGCCTGCGGCCTGGTCGATGGCCCGGTGTAGCTCGGATAGCCGCACGGTGACGGTCGGGTCCTCGGCTGCGGCGGCGCGGGCCCGAGCGTCGACGAGTAGTTGCTTTAGGTACCGGCCCGGGTCGGTACCCAGTCGGTCGGCCTCGTCCTCGAGCCAGCGCGCCAGCTCCTCGCCCGGTCGGATCGAGTACACGGACTTGACCGGCCGCGGCTGGTGCTCGACCTCGCCGGCGGTCCAGTCGACCGCTGCGTTGGCGGCGTTGAGAGCGTCTTCGCGGTTCATCCCCTGCCTCCTGACAGCATCTTCGCCACGGCGTCGCGCTCGTCGTCCTCCAAGCGGCGGGCGCTGACGACGAGGTACTGGTCGTCGCTCTCCTCGATCAGGGTGACCCCGATGATGGAGCCGTTGGGCGCGTGCGCGGCGATGTGCAGCAGCGCCCCGATGTGGCGGCGAACCCGCGGCCGTCCGTGACGTAGGACATATGAGGCGTCCTGCCAGGTCACGCCGTTCGCGGCGATCGCCCGGTAGCTCTCCTCGTCCCAGCGGAACTGCTCCTCCACCACGCCTCCAGTTTACACACGTAAACGCACGTCATTACCGCATGGCGAAAACGGCCCGCCGGGATCTATGTCCTCCCGTTTGTCCGGATCGCATCAGCGCAGGCCGCGCAGGAAGCCGGCCCTGGCGACCGTGACCGTCCATCCCTCGCCCAGCGCAACGCCCGCAGCGCGGGAGATGTGGCGCTCGTAGATCGGCAGGAGTCGACGTTCTCCTTGCGGGGCACCTTCACCTCGATCTCCCCCGGGGTGGGCTGACGGTAACGCTGGTCCCCGCGACGGCCGGCATGCTGGGACAACTGGCGAAGGAGCGGCATCTGCTGTGACCTGGAAGCGGGCGGGGCGTGGGCGGCCACGTCCCGCCGCTCGCGCCTGTCGCAGTCACCCGTGCTCGGGCGCATGTCGCCACATTGGCTGGCTCGGGTGGGCCGAGCCGTCGCCGGCATTGGGTCCGCGCATGGACGGCAGTGGCTGTACGGCCAAAAATGAGCCAGATCGACATGATGTCTCGCCGCAACTAGTTGTGGCACTCTGAGCACATGACCACAGAGCTGCGAGTGACGCTGCCGGGACCTGAAGGTTCCGCAGACGCCCGCCGCGCCCTAGCGGTCCTTGATCGATTCCTCAGCCTGCTTGGCCACCTAGAAGACAATGCGCTCGACAAACGGGCATCCCGCGCAGACGAGCGCAGCACATGGGGCATTACGGCGGTGCAGCTCGGAAGTCTCGTCACCACCCTGGCCCCGAATCGCCTTAAGAGGGGTGCAACAACCAACACGCTGGACCGGGTAGCTGGGGCAGCAGTTAACGGCCTGGCGGAGGCCGAAGAGCGCGAGGGCCTACCACGGGGGTGGGACACGAAGGCAGCCGCCATGGGAGCCGAATTAGCCCACATGCTCGGGTTGCTGGCGGTCGACGGCATGGTGGTGGAACTACTCGACCGGGGCCGCGTTGTCCGCGACGTCACGATCACCCGACACGCCGCGGAGCACCTAGTCGCAGCTCTCAAGGTACGTCGGCAGTCGATCGGGTCAGTGATCGGCAGGCTCGACGCCATATCGGTCCACCAGCGCCGCGAGGCCGGGCTATGGCATGAGCGGACCGGGGAACGGATCACCGTAACCTTCGCCGCGGCCCAGACGGACGAGATCAGCTCGGCTCTCGGGCACCGTGTCGAAATCGCCGGCCGAATCACCCGCGACATCGACGACCGGCTGATCAGCATCAAAGTGCGATCGCTGGAGCGACTCCCGGACCATGGGGAAGGCCCGCCGGTGACAGATCTATTCGGGATCGATCCCGACCTGACGGGGGGCATGGACCCAACGGACTACCTGGGGGAGATCCGTGGAGCGTCCTAAGAACCCCTCATCGGTGTACCTGGATTCCAACGCGCTCATCTATGCGATCATGAAGCGGCCGGACGGGGAGCCGGTCCTCGAGGTTCTACGCCTTGCCGAGGCTGGCAAGCTAACCGTCGCCATCTCAACGTTCTCGTATGTGGAGGTTCGCGGCTACGGCAACAACGATCCGTACCCGCCGGATCGCGACCGGCAGGTCATCGAACTCCTCGACAGCCCGCACATCGTGCGAGTCGAATTCAGCCGCAGGGTTGCGCTACGAGCGAGGCGACTCGGGTACGAGCATCGTCTGAAAGGCTTCGATGCCGCCCATCTGGCCTCGGCGGTTGAGGCCGCCGTCGATGTGTTCATGTCAACCGACACCGACTTCGGGCGAGTCCGCCGCATCGAAGGAGTATGGGTGGACAAGCCGTACGCGCCAGGCGACCCGACGCTGTTCGACGGCTGACCCCCACCAGCCCAATCCGGGGCAAGCCGAGCAGGCCACCGCCCCGACGCGCCAGCGTCTGAACGGCGTCCCGGCCCGCCTGACGTGGCGCACCGGGCGGCGGCACGCTCCCGTGATGGGTGGGTCGACGGCGAACGGGATGGCAGGGGGCGTCGGCGTCAAGGTGCCGGGTTGGTGCGGCGGCGTATCTCAGCATCCACGTCGAAGTCCATCGCTCGGAGCCTGCGGTACGCGCGGTCGCGTACGGCTTCGTCGAAGAGTTCTTCATACCAGGGGAGCAAGACCCACATCTCGACGCTCATGTCGAGCTTGCCCATCTGCTTGAGGCGCCACAGGCCGTCGGAAGGGTTGTCACTGAGGACCAGTTTGCGGGCTGTCTCCACGCCCTGGTACTCACGCAGCATGAGCTGGAACCGTCTTGCTGGATAGCCCAGCGCGGCCAGTGTGTCGACGCCTTCGTGCATCTCCGCAGTGAAGCGTCGCGCCAGCTCTTCCCGGTCGGTGCTCACGTGGCGGTCCCTTCGATCGGCGACTGGCGGGGTAGGCAGGGTCAGCTTGGTCTTCGCCCATCGGCCGAGCTTTCACTATGGACCGCCATCTGGTTGCTCTGCTACCTGTCGCCACATGCACAGTGAGGACCGATCGCGCCGGTGGTCGCCAGCTGGTGTCGCATGGGCGACGTAGAGTGACCGGCATCTGGTCCCGTTCAGCCCGAGGATGTCGATGATCAGCGAGAACCCCGCGTTTGATGCGATCACGCCTGGTGCGCGCGTCGTTGGCGTCGTCCCGGGCATGACGGTGACGGTGCTGGCCGTGCAGCCGATCGGCTCTGCGGCTGTGAAGGTCACCTACGAGTACGGGGATGGCCTGACGGGCCAGCGGCTGGTCTACCCGGCCGATGCGGCTGCCCTGACGGTGGAGGAGTCGCACACGGCCCGCCGGATGTTCGACGGGGATGGTTCGCTGTTCCGGCTTGCTGCTGAGGCGTTGCGGATACGGATGGCTGGCCAGTTCGATCCGATGTTGGCGGTGCACACGAGCGAGTTGGAGCCGCTGCCACATCAGATCAAGGCCGTCTACGGGGACCTGCTGCCGCGAACACCGTTGCGGTTCCTGTTGGCCGATGACCCGGGCGCCGGGAAGACCATCATGGCGGGGCTCTACATCAAGGAGCTGATGCTGAGGGGCGACCTGGCTCGTTGTTTGGTGGTGGCACCGGGTGGGCTGGTCGAGCAGTGGCAGGAGGAGCTGCTAGACAAGTTCGGCCTTCGGTTTGACCTCCTAACTCGGGACCTGGCTGAGGCGAACCTGGGCGGCACGGTGTTCGATCGGCATCCGCTGTTGATCGCCCGTATGGATCAGCTTTCTCGGTCTGAGGAGCTGACAGCAATCCTCGAGCGCAGCGAGTGGGATCTCGTGGTGGTTGACGAGGCGCACCGCATGTCGGCGCACTACTTCGGCCGGGAGTTGAAGACGACCCGCCGCTACGAGTTGGGTCGGCTGCTGGGCCGGATCACGCGGCATCTTTTGCTCATGACCGCGACTCCGCACGCTGGTAAGGAGGAGGATTTCCAGCTGTTCATGGCGCTGCTGGACGCCGACCGTTTCGAGGGCCGCTACCGCGCGGGGGCACACAACCTAGACACCGCAGGGCTGATGCGCCGGATGGTGAAGGAAGAGCTGCTCACCTTCGATGGCAAGCCGCTGTTCCCGCGGCGACGCGCCGAGACGGTCGCCTACCCGCTGTCGGGCCTTGAGCATGAGCTGTACGAGGCGGTCACCGCCTACGTACGTCACGAGTGGAGCCGCGCAGACGCACTCAAGCAGGCCGGTGAAGGCCGCCGGGGCAATACCGTCGGATTCGCCTTGACGGTCTTGCAGCGCCGGCTCGCGTCCAGCCCAGAGGCGATTCTCCGATCGTTGGAGCGCCGCCGCAAGCGGCTAGAAGACCGTAAGCAGGAACTCCAGTACGGGCCCACACCCGATCCGCTTGCTGCCCGCCGGTTCTCCTCTCTGTTGGAGACCGATCGGGCGGAGGATCTGGACACAGAGCTCGACGAGCTCGACGCCCAAGAGCTGGAAAGCCTCGAAGAGGACGTGGTGGACGCAGCCAGCGCCGCCCGAACTGCCGCCGAGCTGGACCACGAGATCGGTGTCCTGGCAGACCTAGAAGTGTTGGCCCGCAAGGTTCGCCACTCCGGCGACGACCGCAAGTGGGCCGAGCTCCGCGACCTACTGCTCGACCCGACCGCGATGCGCGACAAAGCCGGCAGGCTCCGGAAGCTGATCATCTTCACCGAGCACCGCGACACCCTCACCTACCTCGTCGACCAGATCGGCACCCTGCTCGGCCAGCCCGATGCCGTAGTGGCGATCCACGGCGGCACGCGACGCGAAGAACGCCGCCGTATCCGAGAGGTCTTCACGCAGGACAAAGACTCCCTGGTCCTGGTGGCCACCGACGCCGCCGGCGAAGGGCTGAACCTCCAGCGCGCCCATCTGATGGTGAACTACGACCTGCCGTGGAACCCCAACCGCATCGAACAGCGCTTCGGCCGCATCCACCGCATCGGCCAGACGGAGGCCTGCCACCTGTGGAACCTGATCGCCCAGGACACCCGCGAGGGCGAGGTGTTTCTGCGCCTGTTCGCCAAGCTCGAGGAGCAGCGCAAGGCGCTGGGCAGCGACAAAGTCTTCGACGTCCTGGGGGAAGCCTTCGTCGGCCAGCCGCTACGCGAGCTGCTGGTCGACGCGATCCGCTTCGGTGATCAGCCCAACACGCGGCAATGGCTGCACACCGTCATCGACTCACGAGTGGGGGAGGGGCTCAAAGACCTACTCGCCGAGCGGGCGCTGCATCACGACCTGTTCGGTAAAGCCGACCTGGAAGCCGTACGCCGCCAGATGGAGGAAGCCCAGGCTCGCCGGCTCCAACCGCACTTCATCGAAGCGTTCTTCACCCGCGCCTTCGCCGAGCTGGGGGGCCGGATCAACCGGCGCGAGGCTGGCCGATTCGAAATCACGAACGTGCCGGCGGCGCTGCGGGACCGCAGCCCCCGGGGTGGCCTCGGCGGGCCGGTACTGCGCCGCTACGAGCGGGTCTGCTTTGACCGCGATCAGACCCGAATCGACGGTAAGCCCCGCGCTGACCTGCTCGCCCCTGGTCATCCGCTGCTCGACGCGGTCGTCGACGCGACGATTGAACGCCATGGCGACCTGCTGCGCCGCGGCGCCATCCTGGTCGACGAGCGCGACCCTAGCGACCAGCTGCGGATCCTCGTCGCGTTGACCCAGCAGATCGTCGACGGGCACACCCCGCCCGTGCCGGTGTCCGAACGCTTCGAGTTCGTCGAACTCACCCCCGACGGCACGGCCCGATCGGCCGGACCCGCCCCGTACCTGGACTACCGGGGTCTACGGGGGCCGGAGCAGGCTCTGGTCGCCGACCTTCTATCGGCAGAGTGGCTGGCCGCAGGCGCGGAAGACCTGGCCACCGCGTGGGCAGTCGAACACGGCATGGCCACCCACCTGGCCGAGGTCCGTGACCGCGTCGGACTTCTGGTCAAACGCACCAGAAGCCAGGTCAAGCAGCGACTCATCCAGGAGATCAACTACTGGTACGGGGAGGAAGCAGCAATCGCCGCCGCCGTGCAGGCTGGCAAACCCGTACGGATGCGACCCGAGACGGCCCGGCGGCGGGCCGAAGACCTCGAACGACGGCTGGAACGCCGCTTGGCTGAGCTCGACCGCGAGGAAGCTCTCGCACCCCAGCCGCCACTGCTGGCCGGCGCGGCGGTCGTCCTCCCGCAGGGCCTCCTCGACAAACTGGCCGGGGCCGCCGCCGCGGTCGCATCCCATGCCACAGACACCACCATCGTCGAACGCCGCGCCGTCGACGCCGTGCTTGCCGCTGAACGCGCCCTCGGCCGTGCCCCGCAGGAGATGCCGCACAACAACCCCGGATACGACATCCAGTCCCGCTCGCCTGACACTGCCGGCCGCATTGACATTGAGGTGAAGGGCCGGGTGACCGGCGCCATCGACTTCTTCGTGACTCGCACCGAAGTCTTCCACGCGAAGAACGCCGGCAACGCCTACCGCCTGGCGATGGTGGAGGTAGACCTCGACAGGGGCCCAGCCAACGATCAGGTCCGTTATCTGGCCAACCCCTTCCTCCGCACCGAGTTCGGGAACTTTGAGTCGACCGGCCTCACGGGCAAGTGGGCGAAAATGTGGGCAAAGGGCGCGGAACCATGGTGATTCGCATTACCGATCAGGCCGATGACGGCGCCGAGGTGCCGTTCGGCACAATATCCGGGGCACCGGGCCTGTGGGGAGCGTGTGGTGACTGAGGTACAGAAGCGTAAGTTGATCGAGGTAGCTCTGCCGCTGGAGGCGATCAACCGGGAGTCCGCGCGAGAGAAGTCGATCCGCCACGGCCATCCCTCGACCCTGCACCTGTGGTGGGCCCGCCGGCCTCTTGCAGCTTGCCGCGCCGTGCTCTTCGCTCAGCTGGTCGACGACCCCTCATCGCACCCTGACCAGTTCCCAAACGAAGAGTCGCAGGCCGCTGAACGCAAGCGGCTCTTCGGCATCATGGAAGAGCTCGTGGTGTGGGAGAAAGTAAACAGCCAAGACGTGCTCGGCAAGGCACGGGCCGAGATCTGGAAGTCCTGCGACGGCAACCCGCCAGCCATTCTCGACCCCTTCGCCGGCGGCGGATCCATCCCCCTTGAGGCGCAGCGGCTTGGTCTGCAAGCTCACGCCTCCGACCTCAACCCCGTCCCCGTGCTGATCAACAAAGCCCTCATCGAAATCCCGCCGAAGTGGGCGGGTAGACCTGCAGTGTTCCCGGGCGCCACCGAGTCCCAGATCCACAACTGGGCCGGCAATAGCGGACTCGTAGAGGATGTGCGCCGCTATGGCCAGTGGATGCGGGACGAAGCTGAGAAGCGCATCGGCCACCTCTACCCGAAAGCCAAGCTGTCCGACGGCACCAAAGCTGCGGTCATTGCCTGGATCTGGGCACGTACCGTGCGCTGCTTGAATCCCGCCTGCCGTATCCACACCCCGCTCGTGCGTTCGTGGTGGTTGAGCAAAAAGAAGGGACAAGAAGCCTACGTCGTCCCAGCCGTCGAGCACGGCCGCGTTGTCTTTAGTATCGGGCATGGTCTGGCGAACGCGCCGAACAAGAGTACTGATGGCACCGTTTCGCGCACAGGTGCCGTCTGCGTGGGCTGCGGCGATCCGGTACCCCTGGCCCATGTGAGGGCTGAAGGCAAAGCTCGTCGTATTGGCGCTCAGCTCATGGCTATTGTCGCCGAAGGTGGTCGCCGAAGGGTTTACCTCCCACCGAACGACGAGCATCAGCAGGCGGCCGCTGTCGCGCGTCCAGTTGATGTGCCAGAAACGGATTTGCCTGAGCAGGCTCTCGGCTTCAGGGTGCAGGGCTATGGCATGACACGGCATGCTGATCTCTTCACCAATCGGCAATTAGTGGCGCTGGCTGCCTTCAGCGACCTGGTGGAAGAAGCCCGGGAGCGAGTGCTCGCGGATGGCATCGCTAAAGGCTGGGCTGCCGGTGATCCCCTCGAAGGCGGCGGGGCCGGTGCCCAAGCTTATGCCGACTCAGTCGCCCTCTACCTTGGCCTCGGCGTCAGCCGCCTCGCTGATATTGCCAACGCCCTATGCATGTGGGAGAACACTAAGACTCAAGTTCGGCACCTCTTTACCCGGCAGGCGATCCCCATGCTGTGGGACTTTGCGGAGACCTATCCGTTTGGTCTCGCTGCGGGAGGGTTTGGAATTAGCCTGGGAAATCTCCTCAAGGCACTGGCTGAGGTGCCTGCACAGGGCCATCCGGTGGTCAAACAAGCCAACGCGTCCAGCCGGCATTACCGAGATGTCTTGGTTTCTACCGACCCCCCCTACTATGACAACGTTGGCTATGCTGACCTTTCCGACTTTTTCTACGTGTGGCTCCGGCGTTCTCTCGGTAACACTCTTCCAAACACACTTGGCACGGTCCTGACGCCCAAAACGGAGGAGCTCGTTGCCGACCCGTTTAGGCATGGCGATGCCGGGAGTGCGGAGCGGTTCTTCGAGGAGGGCTTTGAGCGGGTCTTCGCTCGGGTGCGTGAAGGCACGCCCGATGGTTACCCGATCGCGGTGTTCTATGCGTTCAAACAATCGGAGAGTGATGACCGCGGCGAGGCATCGACCGGGTGGGAGACCCTGCTGGAAGGGATGATCCGGTCCGGGTGGGCGGTGACAGGTACGTGGCCCATCCGAACCGAGCTGGGCAACCGAATGCGTGGCATTGAGTCCAATGCTCTGGCGTCTTCGATCGTGCTGGCATGCCGGCCTCGCGCGGAGTCGGCCAAGACGACGGACCGGCGTGGCCTGATAACGGTGTTGCGCGGCCAGCTCCCGGAGGCACTGCGCAAGCTGCAACAAGGCAGCATCGCCCCTGTCGACTTGGCCCAGGCGGCGATTGGGCCGGGCATGGGAATCTTCAGCTCCTATGCTCACGTGGCCGAGCCAGACGGATCGCAGATGCGGGTGCGAACTGCCCTGACCTTGATCAATCAGGTGCTAGCCGAGGTGCTGACCGAGCAGGAGGGGGACCTGGATGCTGACAGCCGGTTCGCGCTGAAGTGGTTCGAGCAGCATGGTTGGGCTGAGGGGCAGTTTGGCAGCGCCGAGACTCTCGCCAAGGCTATGAACACTTCCGTCGCGGGTTTGGAACGAGCCGGCGTGCTTCGGGCGCGGGCTGGCAAGGTAAGGCTCATTGCGCCTGAGGATCTGCCGGACAGCTATAACCCGGCACGGGACGAACGGGTGACGGTCTGGGAGATCGTGGCCCACCTGCTGCGACGGCTGGAGGACCGTGGCGTCGATGCCGCGGCGCAGTTTATGGCCGAAGCGCAGCCGTACGTGGACATGGACGCGGTGAAGGAGTTGGGCTACCTGCTGTTCTCGATCTGCGACAAGCAGGGCTGGGCGCCGCAGGCGCTGCGGTTCAATAACCTTGTTACCTCCTGGTCTGATGTGGATCGTGCGGCCCGTACCGTATCCGCATCGCGTCCCGTGCAGGGCGCGTTCGACTTCGGCACTGACGAGTAGCGGGGGAGCGGACGGATGGCGATCAGCAACCGGGACCGGGTCGGCCGGGCCTTGGAGATGTTTGCGGCCGGCGCGGCCCCGTTCGTGGACCGTCACATGGCCGCCGCTGTGGCGGACAGCCCGGTGGACTGGCTGGAACTGCTGGCCCGGCGGGACGAGCAGAAGTTCGGTAAGCGGCCTGAGCTGTCGAAAAGCGACCCGTCGCTGCTGCTGCGTCTGCTGACCGAGGAGTGGCGGGTCTTCAAGGACTCCCTGTCTCGTACGGAGCAGAGCTACGCCAGCGAGCTGCGCGATGTGCGAAACCGGTGGGCGCACCACGCCAATTTCGGCAGCGATGACACCTATCGGGCGTTGGACACGATCGGGCGGCTGCTCACCGCGATGGGCGCGGTGGGGGAGGCCGAGGAGGTCCGGAAGTCGAAGGTGGAGCACCAGCGGCTGGTGCACGAAAAGGAGACCCAGCGGGTCGTCCGTAGCAGCTCGGCCCAGCTCGTAGAGGGCATGGGGCTCAAGGCGTGGCGTGATGTCATTACCCCCCACCGAGACGTCCGAGAAGGCAACTTTCACTCAGCCGAGTTCGCTGCGGACCTGCACAACGTCGCACTGGGTGACGCAGAGTCGGATGAATATGGCGAACCAGTTGAGTTCTTCCGTCGCACCTACCTGACAGAGGGCCTGCGCGATTTGCTGTCGCGGGCTGTACGACGTATCTCAGGCGACGGCAATGCTTCCCCCGTCGTCAACCTGCAGACCAGCTTCGGTGGCGGCAAGACCCACTCGATGCTGGCGCTGTATCACATCTTCTCCGGGCTGCCCCTCACCTCGTATCCCCAAGAGGTCCAGGAGCTGCTGGCTGGCACGGATCTCGCCGCCCTGGGCCCGCAGGTACGTCGAGTGGTGCTCGTCGGCAACCACCTGCACGCCTACGGATTGGAGCCGAAAGAGGACGGCACCAAGATCAATACGATGTGGGGTGAGCTGGCCTGGCAGTTGGGCGGGCGGGCGGCGTACGACAGGATCGCCGCCGCCGACGTGGAGCGCACGAATCCAGGCGCAGCGTTGACCAAGCTGATCCGCGAGTACGCCCCGTGCGTGATCCTCATCGACGAGTGGGTCGCCTACGCCAGGCTGCTGTATGGCCGCGACGATCTCGCCGGGGGAAGCTTCTCCACCCAGTTCACATTCGCCCAGACGCTGACGGAGGCGGTCAAGGCGGTGCCCGGGGCGCTGCTGGTGGTGTCGATCCCCGCGTCCAGCGACGCTGACCCGAAGCGTGGCGGCACCGGCGGGGCTGAGCTGGAGGTTGGCGGAGTCAACGGCCAGCAAGCGCTGGCTCAGCTGCAGCATGTCGTGCGTCGAGTTGCCGACCAGTGGCGGCCGGCCACCGCGCAGGAGTCGTTCGAGATTGTGCGCCGGCGGCTGTTCGAGACGCCGAGCGGCGATGGCATGCGTGACATCGCCGCGGTGGCAAGGCAGTTCACGCAGTTCTACCACCAGCACAAGGGCGAGTTCCCCAGCGGCTGTTCTGAGCCCGACTACGAGGCCCGGATCCGCGCCGCCTATCCGGTGCATCCGGAACTGTTCGACCGGCTCTACAACGACTGGTCGACTCTAGAAAAGTTCCAGCGAACCCGGGGTGTGCTGAGACTGCTGTCCAAGGTCGTGCACGCGCTGTGGGTGTCCGGCGACGCTGCCCCGCTGATCATGACCGGCAGCATCCCACTGGACGTCACCGACGCCCGCGATGAGATCACCCAGTACCTGGAAGACTCCTGGAAGGCGATCATCGACGCCGACGTCGACGGACCCGGGGCCAGCCCGGCGGCGGTCGATGCGAGCCGGTCGGTGTTCGGGCAGCGGGCGCTGACCCGCCGGATCGCCCGCACCATCTTCATGGGATCGGCGCCAACACTGGGGAGCGCGCACAAGGGCATCGAGCAGCAGCGCGTCTGGCTGGGCGTGGCCGTGCCCGGCGACCAGGTCGGCAACTTCGGTTCCGCCCTGCACCTACTCGGGGACCGCGCCACCTACCTCTACAACGACGGCGGCCGCTGGTGGTACGACCTGCAGGAGTCAGTGCTGCGCTCGGCGCGGGACCACGCTGACCGGCTGCGGGACCGGCCCGAGGAGGTCTGGGCCGAGATCAGCCGGCGGGTGCGCGCCACCGAACCGAAGACTCCTGGTGACTTCGTGGCCGTACACGCCGTGCCCGAGTCCACCGGCGACGTCCGCGACGACCCGGAAGCGCGTCTAGTCATCCTGCATCCGCAGTACCCGCACGCCCGAGGCGACGAGAATTCGGCGGCATTCGGCTTCGCTCGCCGAACGTTGGACGCGCGCGGGTCCTCGCAGCGCCGCAACCGCAACATGCTGGTATTCCTGGCGCCGGACCGCAAACGGTTGGAGGAGCTTGAGGAGGCGGTCCGCCAGTACCTGGCCTGGGATGTGATCGCCGGATCGGTGGTGGAGCGCAACCTCACCCCGGACCAGGCCAAGCAGGCCAAGACTCGTCGGGATGACGCCGACCGTGCCGTCAACCTGCGCATCCCGGAGACCTATACCTGGGCGCTCGTGCCGGTGCAGCCCGACGCGACCAAGCCCATCCAGTGGGAGGTCGTCCGCGCCGAAGGCTCCGACGCTCGGTTGGGCGTACGGACCAGCGCGAAACTGCACCAGTCCGACCTGCTGCGGGTGGTACATGGCCCGGCCAACATTCGCCGCGACCTGGAGCAGAAGCTCGACCGGCTGTGGTCAGCCGGGCACGTCAGCGTCGGCGAACTGTGGTCCCTGTACTGCCGGTACCCCTACCTGGCACGGTTGAAGAACCGGCAGGTGCTCGATGAGGGCATCCGGGCTGGGATGAATGAGATCGCCTGGAACGTGGTTGGGTTCGCCCTGGCCACCGGTTACAACGAGGACACCGGCCGGTACGAAGGCCTGGCCCTACCTCACGAAGACAGCTTCGGCCAGATCGTCGACACGACCCTTGTTGTTGATGCCGTGTGGGCCCGGGCGCAACGCGACCTGGAAACCACCGAACGGGAGGCGGCCAAGGCCGCCGAGGCCGGCCACCCAGTCGAGGTCGTGGCACCCGGAGAAATCGCCCCCGTCCAGCCCACGAAGCCGGAGGTTAAGCCTCCGACGCAGGCCGAGCCGGCTCGACCGACCCGGTTTTTCGGCGTCTACAAGGTAGACCCAAACCCGGTGCGCCGGATGAAACTGCTCACCGATCTCGACCGTGAAGTGCTGCAGCACCTTGCGGCTGACCCCGACGTCGAGCTGAGCATCGAGGTGGAGATCACCGCTACCAAGCGGACAGGCTTCGCTGAGGACAAAATCCGAACCGTTGGCGAGAACGCAAAGTCACTGAAGTTTGAGCAGGCCGACTTCGAGGAGAATTGAGAGGCAGGCGGGATAGGACGCCCCGACGATCCGAAGGAGGACTCCATGCCGAAGGGCAAGCACGGCGCGTTCGTCAAACGACCGATCTGGGCCGCGGAGAACGGCAGCGCCGAGGTGTACGCCCGCGTCTACGACGACGGGCACATTGAGATCGTCGGCCGAAACACGACCCTCGACATGAAGCGCGGCGCCTACGGCAAGGGAACCACGGAGCGCTGGGCTTACGGCGAGAACTGGCGTGTCCAGCCGCTGCCGTGGGAAGGGTCCGCTGAAGACCTGACCGGTGAGGTGTTCGAGCCGGGCGAGGAGGAGTAGTTGGGGTGAGCAACAGCGAAAGGTGCGCCTCAACCACTGCAAGGTCTGCCTGCGGCCGGGCAGACCGAATCGGTGTGGCCGCTGCCCGGAGTGTCAGCACGCTCGCGGTTCTTGGGATAGCAAAGAGACGCACGAGCCCCAACCGGTGGAGGTTTCGAAGCCCCCGACGATTCGGGTAGTACCCGGTGGTGGAGTCGAATCGGGCCGGCGTCGCCACTAGGCAGAGCTTAAGGAATCCGGAGGGTGCCACTCCCCAAGCTGGCGCATCCGCTCCACTCGGCTGGCGGCTACCTCGAGATCTGTGAGCGCCGGCTCGTCGAACACCGCCTGCGCTTGGGCGACCAACTCAGCCCCGGCGCAAGGGCCATGTTGCGACCGTGGCGAGGCGGCGTACACGGTCCAGGTGGGTGAGAAAACCGTGCCGGCCGACAGCATGCCGAGAGCGACAGCAAACTGGTACCCATGTCGGACCACCGCTTGGCGCGCTTTGTCGATGTCGTCACGGTCACCCGCGGGCGACCGCCAGATCCGCTTAACCTCCACGAACAGGAGATTGCTCGCCGCGCCTCCCAACCCCCGTCGGTGTATCACAAGGTCAGGTCGCATGTGCGTCCTCGCCTCGTGGTCGCGGACCTTGCGGGCCCCGTCCTTGCCCTGCCGGTCGTACTCGGCGTCGACGTCCCACGCCGGATCAGAACGGAGGGCGAGGTGATGGCCGAGACGGAAGGTCACTCCCCACTCGCCGACGTGGCCTTGCAGCAGCGCGCGGTCATGGATGTAGAAGTCGGCGAGAGCACAACGTAACCAGGTTAGAGCAACTGGCTCATCTCCCACCCGTTCATACATCCACACGGCTTTGCCCTGCCTCGGTCCGCTCGTACCGATAGATTTCCATGTCGTCTAGGGCTCCTCGGTCGCCCACTTCTTCACACTTGAGTCAAGTTTTCGTGGCGGCGTAGCCTGAGCATGCCCGCTCCACATCGGCAGACATTTACTCTGACCAGCCACTTTGGAGTGGCACGGCCGGTCGCCTCGGCGGCCGGACATCGGCGCAGCGGGTGGCGGCGGCCGGCCAAGATCGGGCCGCAGGTCCCTGCATGAGCTTGGCCGAGAGTCGACCGCAGCCGTATTTGCCCAGCTCAACCACCCGACTTGGCGGTCCGAGGCGACGCCTCACTGGACGGTCGGTCAGGACGTACACGTGCTCAACCGCTGGCGCCGGGAGATCGGCCGACTCGACGTATTGCCCAGTCTGAGGCAGCCTTACCGCCTTTGGCAGACTACCGTCGACGGTCACCTCAACCGCCATCAGCCGGCCGTCGACGGGTCCACCGAGGAACCATGCTTCTTCTGCCGTCACAACGCCATGATGGCGCTTGACATCCATTCGTGACATCAACGACGGCGGCTGAGAGCGGACGTGGCCTACGGAACGTCGGTCCCGTGCCGACGTCATTGGCCACCAGCGGACGTTGTGGCAACGTCCGAAGCGCCTCAGTAAGCGAGGACCCTGGCCGCTCCGTCTCGATCGAGTCTCGCGATCTGCATCGTGCCGCACGCTCGGCTCGGGAAGCTATGCCAAAGGGTTGCGCCCCTCTTGACCGTTGTGCCAAAGGGATGGGACCCTTTAGCTACCCTTCAAGCTTGGGAGGTAGTGATGTCAGAGCCGGTACGCGTGTCGATCGGGGACATGGAGCTGAGGATGTCGCGGGCTCGCGCAGAGCAGTTAGTGGTCAGTTTGAAGAGCCAGCTGGACGTAGACGCGACCCGCCAGCCGAGCGAGCCGGGCGGCGGGCTCGTGCTGCCTGACGGCCATCCACTATGGGATCAGCACACTGGCCTCGATGGCCATCGTGACTACCCCGAGTGGGAGGCTGATTCTGACCTTGCCGATGCTGAGGCGTTCTACCAGCCGGTTCGGGGCAAGGCGAAGGTCTTCTTCGACCTGCTTATCGATTATCCCGGTCGCCTGCTCACCGTCGACGATCTATGCCGCCTCGCCGGTGGTGATGTCTTCTCCGGACCGCGTTCGATCGCTGGTGCCATCAATGGCCTCTACCGATCGCATCAGGCATCGGGTCGCCGGTACCCCTTCTACTGGTGGGAGGGCAGGCCGACAAGCTACGCGATGAAGCTGAGCGTGGCGGAGTTGTTCCGGGGGGCGCGAGCCAACCTTGGCCTGTAGCGAGGTGTCATAAAGCAAGCAACTACAGCACCTGCCACGACCGTAACCGACCCAGTCGACCTACACGATGTCGACTGGGGGTCGTCCGTGCTTCACGGTGCCGCCATGCCGCGAGCTACGCATCATCCGGACGCTGAGGTCAGATGCGTTGGCCGAAGCGCCACTGCCTTCCTGTCGTGTGGCAACAGAGGTGGTTCGGCGTCGCCTGACCCCTCGGAGGTAATCCGGGTTGCTCCGCGGACACATGACTTCGATCTAACCGGCCGCAATGGCATTGCCTATGCTCATAGCTGTGACGGGGCTGATCGAGGTCGTGGTGGTGCTGCTCTTCGTCGCGCGGATGGCGCGGCTGATCGTCGCCGACGAGATCACCCGACGACCCCGCGAAGCGATCGTCAGGCGGCTACCCGACGGCAGCCCGCTCGCCTACCTGCTGCTCTGCCGCTGGTGCTTGTCCGTGTGGGTCGCCGTGCCGGTGGCCACCGCCTGGTGGCACCTGTCCGACCTTTCCCGCTGGTCGGGCTACTGGTGGGTCGACGTACCCACCGTCGCGCTGGCCCTGTCGTACGCGACCGGCCTGCTCGTGCGCGCCGAGCCCGAGGAGTAGCGCATGGGCTGGTGGGGCACGAAGCCCAACGTCGACAGCGCGGTCGGCAAGGCGACCGCGGTCGTCGCGTCGGCGGCGAAGATGCGCTACGACTCCAGCGGCAGCCTGCGCAAGGTCACCAAGCAGCAGTGGCAGGACGAGGCGTGGCGGCACTACGAGGAGTGCGGTGAGTTCGCCTTTTTGGTCGACCTGATCGCGAAGGCGATGGGTCGCGCCCGGCTATACATCACGCAGGTCGACGACGAGGGCCGTCCGATGGAGACGCCCGACCAGGCGCCGACCGGCGTCAACGAGACGTTCCTCGGCGGCCCCAGCATGCAGGCCGAGCTGCTGCGCGACGCCGGCATTCAACTCGGCGTGCCCGGCGAGTGTTACCTGATCGGCGAGCCGGAACGCGACGCCGAAGGCAAGGCCACCGACCGGGAGCGGTGGTTCATCGCGTCGGTGGAGGAGCTGACCGAGCGGGCCGGGAAGTACGTGCTCGACCAGGGCGACGGGGCACGCGAGCTGGAGTCCGACGAGACGGTCATCGTGCGGATCTGGGTGCCGAGCCCTCGCAAGCACGCGCTGCCGTCCAGCCAGGTGCAGTCCAACCGGCGGGTGCTGCGGCTGGTCGAGCGGCTGACGCAGTACGTGCAGTCGCAGATCGACTCCCGGCTGGCCGGCGCGGGCATTCTGCTGCTACCCAACGAGCTGAGCTTCGTTGCGCCCGAGCAGGAGGAGGACGCCGAGGACGGGGTGTCGTCGTTCCTGTCGACGCTGACGGAGGCGATGACCACCGCGGTGAAGGACCGCGACAGCGTGGCTGCCCTCGTCCCGATCGTGGTGCAGGGCCCCGCCGAGCACCTGGAGAAGGCGCGGCTGCTCAGCTTCGCCACGGAGCTGAGCGCCGCCGTGCCGGCGATGCTGGACGGCGCGATCCGGCGGCTCGCGCTGGGCTTGGACGCCCCGCCGGAGATGCTGCTGGGCATGACCCAGGCGAACCATTGGGGTGCCTGGATGACCGACGAGGCGACGATCAAGTACCACGTCGAGTCGAAGCTGGAGCTGTTCTGCGCGGCGCTGACCGAGCAGATGCTGTGGCCGGCGCTGGAGGGCGCGCAGGGTGTGGCCGACCCGCGCCGGTGGATCGTCTGGTACGACACCAGCGAGCTGACGCAGACGCCGGACAAGGGCGCCGACGCGAAGGACCTGTACGGCCTGGGCGAGCTGTCGGGGGATGCGCTGCGCCGCGAGACCGGGTTCGGCGACGGCGACAAGCCGACCGACGAGGAGCGGGAGCTGCGGCGGCTGCTGGAGATCATCCGCACGGTGCCGGCGGCCGGGCCGCTGCTGGTGACCCGGCTGCTGGAGGTCGCCGGGGTGAGCGTGCAGCTCGACCCGGAGGCGTTGAAGCCGCAGCCGACCCAGGGCGAGCTGCCCGGCGGGGATCCGCCCGCCGACGAGGAGCCGACGACGGAGCCGCCGCCCGGCGACACCGAAGACCGCGGCCCGCCCGAACCGGCGGCGATCACCGCAGCGGCCGGGCCGATGAGCGCGCCGTTCGTCGCCGCGTGCGAGGTCCTGGCGCTGCGGGCGCTGGAGATCGCCGGCAAGCGGGCGCTCGGCCGGGAGAGGTACCGGCACCAGGGGTTGAAGGCGTGGGAGTACCACACGGTGCGCCCGTCCACGCCGGCGTCGGTGCCCCGGCTCCTCGACGGAGCGTGGACGGCGGTGCCCGCCGTGGCGGCGAAGCTCGACGTCGACGACGAGAAGCTGACGGCGGCGCTGACCGCGTACGTCGGCGGGCTGCTCGTCACGGGCGCGCGGCACGACGTCGACGAGCTGCGCGAGCACCTGGCCGCCACCGGAGCCGGGGAGCTGGTGCCGGCATGAGCGTGACCATCCTCGCGCCGGACCTGGTGCCCGCCCACGGGTACGCCTGCCAGCGGTCCGGGCGCGGGAAGGGCTGCGAGCGGCTGCGGTGGACGATCTGCCGCACCTGCGGGTGGTGGGGCGACCTGTGGGAGGGCGACCAGCCGCCGCTGACCGACGCCGGCCACGTGTGCGACCCGGACGCCGTGGCGCGACGCAACGAGGCAAGGAGGAAGACTGATGGTTGACCCGGAGCAGGTGAGCCTGGCGCAGCTCAAGGCGGCGTTCGCACCGCTGGGCATCGCGCTTGACCAGGACTTCGTGCGGCTGGAGCTGTCCGAGGACAAGCTGACGCTGTACCGACTGGTGCGGAACCCGTCGGGGCTGCCCGTCAGCCGGGTCGAGAACTGTGTGCAGTCGGTGGCCTCGACCGTCGCGGTCGTCGGCGAGCCGCCCGCCGGCCTGGCCCCCACCGAGCCGGACCCCGCGCCGGGGGGCTGAGCCGTGGCCGAGCAGGACCCGTGGCTGCCGCTGCGCCTCGACCACGAGGCGCGGGTGGTGGCCGCCGAGCGGCGGATGCTGCGGGCCGCCCGCGCGGCGCTGCGCGCCTGGCTGCGCGACGCGCGGGCGGTCACGCTGCCGGTCACCGCCGCGGCCCTGCCGCCGGACCCGAGCGCGCTCGCCGGCGCCGGGCAGGCGTGGTTCGAGGCGATGACGGTGCACCTGGTGCCGGCGGCCGAGCAGACGTTCCTGGCGGGAGTCGCCGACGCGGGCGGCGACGTGGAGCTGCTGCGGGTCGCGCAGATGAAGGACGAGTACCTGGCGGCGCTGCCGAACCGGCTGGTCGGCGTGCCCGACAGCGCGTGGCAGCAGGTGACGGCGGCCGTCGCCGAGCTCACCGCCGAGGGCGCGAGCGTGCCGCGCATCCGCGACGCGATCGAGGCGATCCTGGGCGAGCGGTCGTGGGAGGACCGGGCGGTGACGATCGCCCGGACGGAGACGATCGGCGCGTACAACGCGGGGACGCTGACCGCGTGGCTGACCGCCGAGCAGGCGTTCGACGAGAAGCTGGACAAGGTGTGGGTGGCCACGCACGACGAGCGGACCCGGCACGACCACCGGGACGCGGACGGGCAGCGGGTCGCCCTCGACGGCGTGTTCATGGTCGGCGGGATACCGATGCGGTACCCGGGCGACCCGGCCGCGCCGCCCGGGCAGACGGTGAACTGCCGCTGCACGATGATCGAGGTGGAGGCCGATGAGCCCCTGCCTGCGGTCCCGAAGCACCTGTGGCCCCGGCGTGACCGGGCCACCGGGTTGGACATCACGGTGACGGCGGCGGCAGCCGCGAAGGGTGGCAAGCAGATGGCGACGTGGAAGGGTGTGCTGGCGCCGCTGGGTGCCAAGTCGGGCGACCGGCGGATCTTCGCGGCGGACGGTGACTGGTCGTTCCGCGACCTGCCCCTGGCGCTGCGGTGGGCGCGTGAGGACGCCCCCGGGCACGAGGGCGCGGTGACGATCGGCCGGATCACGGCCGGCGAGGTGCAGAAGAGCCGGCTGTCCGGGGCGGGCGACTTCATCGACGCGGTGCCGGAGCTGGGCGAGGCGCTGGAGCTGCTGCGCGCTGGGGTGCTGTTCCCGAGCGTGGACTTGGACGACTTCGAGTTCATGTTCACCGACGAGAAGGGCACGCCGATCGAGGACATGTCCGACGAGGAGTGGGAAGCCTTCATGGAGGCTGGCGAGGATCCGTACATCACGGTGACCAAGGGCCGGGTCATGGCGGTGACGCTCGTCGGCACGCAGGCGTTCCCCGACGCGAAGCTGGAGCTCGTCGACGACGAGCCGGCCGAGGGCGAGCCCGCAGACGAGGAGCCGAAGGAGGAAGAGGCGGTCGCGGCGTCGGGCGCGGCGGCGGCGAAGAAGCAGGTCGCGTCGCTGTACCCGCCGCGTGCCTGGTTCGACGACCCGGGCCTGGCCGAGCTGACGCCGATCACGGTCACCGCGGACGGCCGGGTGTTCGGGCACCTGGCGGACAAGGACTGCCACCTGTCGTTCCTGACCGGCGGGCAGTGCGTGGTGCCGCCGGAGGAGGGCGGCTTCGACTGGTTCCACCGGCCGGAGATCCAGACCGCCGAGGGGGAGCTGGTGGCGGTCGGGCACATCACGGCCGGCACGGGGCACGCCGATCTGCAGGCGAGTGCGGCGTCCGCCGTGGCGCACTACGACGACACGGGCACGCAGGTGGCGGTGGTGCGGGCCGGCCGGGACGCGCACGGCACCTGGGTGGCCGGGTCGCTGGTGCCGGAGGCGACGGAGGAGCAGGTGCAGCTGCTGCGCCGGTCGCCGCTGTCCGGGGACTGGCGGTGGATCGGCGGCGCCCGGCAGCTCGTCGCGGCGCTGTGCGTCAACGTCGGCGGGTTCCCGGTGGTCCGGGGCCGGTCGTCGGGCGGCCGGGCGTACGCGATGGTCGCCTCCGGATGGACCGGCTGGCAGCCGTCCGACCCGGACGCCGGCCGACGGCCGGAGACGCCGGCGCTGTCGCCGGCCGCCCTGGACGCGGCCGTGCGCCGCGCGGTGGCGGCCGGGTTCGCGGCCGAGCGGCAGCGCGTCGCCACCGCGACGCAGGCGGACCGGATCGCCGCGTCGATTGGGCGGGACCGCAAGACGCTCGTGGCGGCGCTGACCGCCACGGTGCACGGCAAGTAGGGGAGGAGGAGCCGATGGGCTGCAACTGCGGCGGCAAGCGGCGCAGTACGGTGTTCGTGCTGTCCTACGGGGATGGCCGGCATGGCGGCGAGTTCACGTCGAAGACGGACGCGGAGATCGCCGACGTGCGCAAGGGCGGCGGCGGCACGATCCGCCAGGTGCAGAAGTAGAGGGGCGGTGCGGTGCCATCCGGCACCGCACCGCCTCGCGTCTATGTCACGGGCCGCCACCCCCCTCGGGAGGTCGGGCGGCCCCGTCGGCGAGCTGCCTGTCAGACGCAGCTGCCGCCTCGGGTTGCGCGGGTTGACCCTGAGCCTCAGCACGCCCGTGGAGGCCGTCAGGTGTGGACGAATACTTGATGCGGAACGCGACGGTTTTCCAGTCGACCTCGAAGCTCCCGCCGTTCTTCTCGATCCGCCTAACCAGCAGGAATGCGAGAAGAATCAGCAGGGTCGGGATCGCCAGGGGAGTGACCGCGGCGTAAACGCTCGCGGCGACTCCCACAGTCGCGGGCCTAGCTGTCCGTCATGGGCACGGTGTACGCCCACCTTTCGCTGATCGATGAGTCCTTGACGCCTTCAGGCCAGGTTTCACATCACCCTTCCGGGGTCGGCGCGAGCCGGGCACAAGGTTAGGACTGCCCCGGGCGCGCCGCGACCGCCGGTCACCCACCGGCGGCCTTCGTTGCCTGTCAGACCACCATGGTGCCGCCCTCGCTGCCTTGATCGGAACTCGGTTCGGCTGCGTTACGCTGTCGGCTGAACCACCGATGCTGGCTGCGGGCCGGTCGGGACGAGATCCCTACCGTGCTGAGGAGCCGACGGTGGAGTTTGAGATCCCTTCGAGCCTGGACGGGCTCGACCTCGACGCCCTAACCGAGATGGAGAACCAGGCCGTCGCGGCGTTCGACGCCCTGCGCGACGACGCGGCCCTGGACGCCGATGGCCTCGCCCGGCTGCGGGAGCTGGCTGCGTTCGTGCAGTCGGTGCGTGCCGAGCAGGCGCGGATCGAGCAGGCGGCCGAGCAGGTCGCCTCCGAGCTGGACGACCTGACCGCGACGGTGCACGGCGTTCCGGAGGGCGGCGATGGCGACGGTGACGAGGGCGACGGCGGCGAAGCCGAGGAGGAGCCGGCGGAGGAGGAGCCGGCTGAGGAGACGCCTGCCGAGGAGCCGGCGGCCGAGGCGCCAGCGCCGCAACAGCCGACGCCGGTCGTCGCTTCGTTGGCCCGCCGGGCGGCCCGCCGTCAGCCGAAGCCGAAGGTGACCAGCGCCGGCAAGTCGGCGGTCATCAAGGCGGCGGCGGACGTGCCGAACGTGCCGCACGGGCACGTGTTCTCCTCCGTGTCGGAGGTCGCGTCGGCGTTCGACGACAAGTTCGCGGGCTTCCCGCGCGGGGTGGGGGTCGCGACCCGTATCAAGCAGAACGTGGCTCGGGTGGAGCTGCCCGTCGACCAGGCGCTCGTCGCCGGGGGCAGGGGCCTGACCGACATGGAGCTGGTGGAGCTGGCCGCGTCGGAGTCGCGGCTGTCGGGTGGCAACCTCGTCGCGGCCGGCGGCTGGGGTGCCCCGTCGGAGACGCTGTGGGAGCTGTGCGAGGGCTTGGAGACGACGGAGGGTCTGCTGGATCTTCCGGGCATCACGGTTCCGCGCGGCGGCGGTATCAAGGTGCCGGCCAACCTCGACTTCCGGGACCTGTATTCGGGGATCGGCTTCGTGCAGACCGAGGCCGACAGCACTGCGGGGGTTGACAAGTCCTCGTACCGGGTGCCGACGGTGAACTGGGCCGAGACGCGCCTCGAGGTGGACGGGGTGCAGATCGAGCAGGACATCGTGCAGAACGCGGTGTGGCCGGAGCTGACCCGGGACGTGGTGCGGCGGACGCTGACCGCCCACGAGCACAAGATCAACGCGCGGCTGATCCAGCGGATGGCCGCCGCGCCGGGGCAGTCGACGCAGTTCGCGCTGACCCTCGGCGGCGACGTCGACGGCGACGAGACGACCACTGCCCTGCTCGGCGCGATCTCCCTCGCCGCGACGGACTACCGGTACCGGTATCGGCTCGGCCGGCGGCAGCTGCTGGAGTGCGTGGTGCCGCTGTGGCTGATCGACTGGATCCGGGCGGACATGTCGCGGCGTGCCGGGGTGAACTACCTCGACGTGACCGACGAGCAGATCACGGCGTGGTTCACCCGGAGGCACCTGCGGCCGCAGTTCGTCTACGACTGGCAGGACGGGTACGCCGACGCGGCCGGCAGCGGCTTCGGCGGCAGCGCCGCCCCGGGCCAGTGGCCGGCGAACGCGGACGTGCTGATCTACGCGCCGGGCACGTGGGTGAAGGGCTCCAAGTCGATCATCGACCTGTCGGCGGTCTACGACAGCACGAAGCTGAAGGACAACGAGTACATCGCCCTGTTCACCGAGCAGGCGACGCTGCTGGTGAAGCGGTGCTTCGTGTCCTACAAGGTGAGCGTGCCGCTGTGCCCGACGGGCGTCACCGGCAGCACCGTGCCGTTCGACTGCTCGGCGGTCTGAGCTACCCGTTTGAGCGGGGCCGCGCCCACGCTGGGCGCGGCCCCCAGCCGGTGAGGAGATGACGGGTGACGCAGCCCTTGGTGTATGTGGACGCCCCGGCGACGACGCCGTACCGGTTCGGGCTGTTCTCGGCTGCGGCCGTGGTCGACGCGGCCAACCAGCGCGAGTTCCAGGCCGGGGTGGAGTGGGAGCCGCAGTGCGTGGATGCGCCTGCGCCGACGAACGCGGCGGCGGCCTCGGACGCGAACCGCGCGGCGATGGCGCTTCCGGACGGGGTGCCGAGCGTGAAGTCGGCGGTGATCCGGCTGTACGCCGGCCTGACCGGCCGGTCGGTGGCCCGGCCGGACCTGACCGAGCGGGCGCGACGGGCGATGGGCCAGGTCGAGCAGCAGTCGCTGGAGCATTACGTGTGGACCGGCGAGGCCGGCACCGAGGAGTTCCTGGCGGCGGCCGACGCGGAGGTGCTGGCCGGCTCGGACGCTGCGCCGGTGCCGCTGGAGGAGGGCGTCGGCCGGCTGGAGGCGCACATCGCCGACCGGGCCGGGGTGCTCGGCGCGGTGTGGGCACCACGGTGGACGGCCGGGTGGTTCGTGGGCAAGAGCCTGACGCGGATCGAGGGCCCGCGCATGGTGGCCCCGCTGGGCGACCCGATCGTGTTCGCGCAGACCAGCGGCGTCGGGCCGGGTGGCGCCGCGCCGGGCGACGACGAGGCGTGGCTGTACGCGACGGGGCCGGTGATGGTGCGGCGCTCGGCGGTGTTCCTGCCGAAGCTGCCGGAGGCCCTGGACCGCAAGGACAACGAGGTGTTCGCCGTCGCGGAGCGGTTCTACACGGTCGGGTGGAGCTGCGCGACGGCGGCGGTGAAGGTCAAGCTGCCGGGCGTGCCGGCGTAGGAGGAGACATGGCGCTGATCTACCCGAAGGACCGCGCGGACGCGCAGGTCCTCGCGAAGCAGCTGCTGGAGGCGGCCGGCGAGGAGCGCCGCTTCGAGGTGCAGACGACGACGGACGGCCCGGTGGGGCTGGCGTTCGACGTGCCCGACGACCTGGCGGAGAAGGTGCTGAGGTCCGGCGACGGCCGGCAGCGTGTGGAGGCTCCCGCGGAGGTCGAGGCCACCGCGCAGGACACGTCGGCCGACGCCGGGGCCGACGGGTCCGGGGCGGGCGCCGAGTTGGCGGACGGTTCCTCCCCGCCGTCGGCGAAGGCGTCCCGGTCGACCTCGCGCCCGTCGCGGAGCTGACCGGTACCCCTCGCCCCGGACCGCGCCGCCCTGCCTGGTTTCTTCCCCGTGCCAGGCGGGGCGGCGCTTTTCGTGTGACCCGCTCCACGGCCCGGAGTGTACATAAAACTTGTACGCGAGACTGAAATTTGCATACAATGAATATGTACGCAACGCGCTATCCCTACAGGAGGGTTTGAGATGGAGAAGCGGGTCAACGAGCTGGCTCTGGAGTTCGGTGTCGAGGCCGAGGGTGCCGACCGGTTCGGGCTGGTCGCCCAGCTGGCGGTGCGGATCGTGGAGGCCGAGCGGGAGCTGGAGCGGGCGGGCGTCGAGCTCACCGGGGCGACCGAGGACGCGGTGGTCAACGCGAAGGCAGGCGACCTGCGCACGGCGGTGCGCGGCGACCTGCTGGCCGCCGTGAGCGACAAGGCGGCGGCGTTCGACGCGGCGCTGATGAAGGTGGCCGAGCGGCGGACGGCCCTGGCGTACGTCGCCGAGAGCGTGAAGGCCAACCGGGCGAACTGAGCAAGCCGATGCGCGCCGGCCGGGGGAGCCCCGGCCGGCGCGCCCGTTTGAGATAAGGGGAGTTCACGTGGAGATCGCCAAGCAGCTGGTCGAGGAAGCCGCCACGGCGCCGGAGCCGGCCGAGAAGGACCGGGTGTGCTGGGACGCCCCGTGGGAGCCGACCGAGCGGACCGGCACCGTGAAGCAGGTGCGCGACGGCATGGTGTGGGTCCAGGAGGACGACGCCGACAGCACGTGGGTGTTGGGCGTCGAGCGGGTGACGAAGGTCGAGCCGGCGAAGGCGGTCGACCACCTGGACTGCCGGGGGTTCGACAACCAGGAGTTCTACTGGCACTGCTACACGCACGAGCTGTACCGCCAGGAGTTCTGAGCTGAGCGGTCCGCCGCCCCTCGCGCCCCACGTGGGCGCGGGGGGCGGCGTCGTTGTGTGGCCCGCCCCACAGCCCGAGGCATACATAAAACTTGTACATAGGCCTGGTGGCTGCCTACAATGAATGTGTACAGCAAGCCGCCCCGACTGCGCGAGGAGAGCCCGATGAACCCGATGGACCTGAACGTGACCGACGAGAGCGGCCGGCGGGTGCTGAGCTGGGCGGACACCGTGACCATCAACCGGCTGAACGCGATCAACGAGGCCCTGCAGGCGGCACTGCGGGAGCCGGTCCGCCGCCCCACCGAGGAGGAGGACCGGGCGCTGCTGGCCCACAACCGGCGGGTGCGGGAGCACAACACGCGGGTGCTGGCCGAGCGCGAGCGGGTGGCGCGCGAGAAGCAGGCGCGCGAGAACGCGCGGGAGACGGCGGCGGTGCGCAAGCGGCTGTGCGACAGCTGCTTCTGCGAGCTGCCCGCCTCGGGCGTGTGCGGCATGTGCTGACCGACCCCTGAGCGCCCCCGTAGCCCGAGCGGCTGCGGGGGCGCCGCCGTTCCCGCCGGCGGGAGAGCCGGCGGCAGTTCACGTGGAGGACGAGATGACGACAACGACGGTGGCGCGGCGCGCGAACGCCGTGCCGTCCGACCCGCGCGAGCACGCGCGGGCGATCGCGGAGGCGGTCGACCAGGCATGGCACAGCCGGTACGGCGGCTCGCGGGTCGAGGTGCCGATGTCGGTGGTGGCGATCCTGGCGGTGCTGGCGCGGGAGGCGCCGGACCCCGACCAGCTCGACCGGGTGGGCGAGATGGCGGAGCGCCTGGACCACGAGGGGTTCTGGCTGCTGATGCAGCGGCTGTGGTGCGAGTTCGCGGCGCTGAGGCCCGACCTGAACCCGCGGACGAAGCACCTGTGGTCGTGGACCGAGGACGAGCCGGACGAGACGACGAAGCGCGCCGTGCACGCCGTCGGCCAGGCGGCGCTAAAGCGCGGGGTGCTCGGCCGGTTCGGGCCGGACGGGTGGGGCGACTACGACCTGCTGGGGACGCTGCTCCAGCAGATGAAGAGCCACGGCGGGCGGAAGGGCATCGGCCAGTTCCTGACGCCGGTGGACGTGACCGAGCTGATCGGCCGGATGGCGGGGCCGAAGGAGGGCGAACGGGTCCTGGAGCCGTGCGCCGGCACCGGCACGATGTTCCTCGGCGTGGCCCGGGCCATGCGGGAGAGCGGGCTCGACCCGACGACGTGCGAGTGGTGGGCGAACGACCTGGACCCGCTCGCGGCGGCGCTGTGCGCGGTGAACGTGCACCTGTGGGGGCTGGGCTGGCGGGTGGTTGTCGGCTGCGGCGACGGGCTGCTGAACCAGTGGATGCACGAGGCCCTGGAGCACCGGCAGATCGCGATCGACGAGATGCGGCGGGCGTGGACGCTCGCCAGGCAGATTGCGGCGGTGCGGTCGGTGTTGGAGCTGCCGACGCCGGAGAGCCCGCTGGACCGGCACATGCGGAAGGCGCGGCCGAAGCCGCCGCCCCCGCCGCCCCCGCCGCCGCCGGCACCGGACTCGTCGACGTTCGACGCGGACGCGGTGTTCCGGCAGGGCCGGCTGTTCTGACCGGCCGGTTGTGTGACGCGCTACACGGCCCCGTGCGTACATAAATTGTGTACGCGCGGGCCCGTGTCGCATACAATGAATATGTACGTCCTGCCTGGATTCACGTGGAGGGAAGAGATGGCAGACAGCACGATCCAGCCTGGCAAGAAGGCGACGGCCGACGAGTGCGGGTGGTTCAACTGCCTGGACGACGACGAGTGCTGCACGCACTGCGGAGCGCACCGCGCGGACGCGCACGACCCGACCTGCCGGCACTACGACGGGCCGGGCGACGAGTGCGACGCCAAACCGGACGAGGAGGAGCCGCCGGTGCTGATCGTCGTCACGAGCTGGAGTGGCGGGAGCGTGCGGGTGCTGGGGACGCGCGAGGCCCTGGAGGAGTACGCGGCGGCGAGGGTCGCGTGGCGGTACCGGGAGCAGGTCGTGGAGATGATGCTCGCCTGGCTGGCCGACGGTGCGCCGTCGCCATACGCGTACGCGGCCTGGCACGGCGAGACGGAGTTCTGGTCGGTGGACGTGGCCGGCTAGTGGCTGCGCAGGCGGGGCTGGGCGGGTGCCCGGCCCCGGTGCGGAGTTCCTAGTGGGCTCTGGCTGTCCGGTCACTATTGACGATTGCGGCCGGACAGAGCAAGGTAACTGTCCGAGTAGGACCCGGTTCACGTGGAGGTAAACCATGGGTCTACGCGCGCTGGTCGGCACCGAGGGTGCCGACGGTGTGTACCTGGCACGGCACGTGCAGCACGACGGGTGCCCGACGATGGTCGTCCCGGCCCTGTCGGTGCTGGTGCACGAGCTGTGCGGCCACAGCCCCGAGCGGGCGGCGGCGGTGCTGTTGCAGTGCGACTGGTCGCGGCTGTACGCGGTGCCCGGCACCGGGCCGACCGGCCACATGGTCGGCGTGCCCTCCGAGGGCTACCCGGCGCAGACCGGCCGGATCGCCGAGGCCCGCGCGGGCGACCGCGAGTGGGCGTACCTGTTCGGCGGCCACCGGCTGCACGTCTACCTGGGGGTGTTCCCCGAGCGCGGCCCGAAGCGGTGGCAGCCGTGGGCGTGCTGGTCGCTGCACGAGCTGCACGACCTGACGCAGCTGGACCTGCTGGAGGTCCAGAAGGCGGGCTACGCGGCGCAGTGGCGGGCGTCCGACTACCGCGGCTACATGGAGGCCGTCCGGACGTCGGTGCGGGACGTGACCCGCATCGGGCTGATGGAGGCGGGCCGGTGAGGGCGCTGGTGGGGCAGTTCGCCCCGGGCAGCCGGTGGTACCGGGCCCGCCCCGTCGAGCTGGAGGGCCAGCCCAGCTGGACCCTCGGGCAGATGCGGGCGATATGGGCGCGCACCTTCGGCCGGGACACCGGGCGGATGGTGGAGGCGCTGCTGCACCGGGACTGGTCGCAGCTGGCGTGCGTGCCGTGGCCGGCGGAGGCCGTCGCGGAGCGCCGCCCCGAGTGGGCGTACGTGGTCGGCATGGGGCGCGCGGTGCGCCCCGAGGCGTCCGGCTCGGCGGTCGTCGGCCAGATGGGCGTCGACGGGCCCGCCGACGACGACGGGTGGGCCTACCTGTGGGAGGCCAAGTTCGGGGCGCTGCACGTCTACGCGGCGCACCGCGGCCGGTGGCACCACCTGGCGACGCTGCCCGCCGACGTGTGGGCCGGGATGACCGAGCAGCTGGTGATCGATGTGGAGGCCAGGTTCAGCTGGCTGGAGCGAGAGGAGAAGGCGGCGTGACCGTCGAGACGAGGAGGCTGGCGAACCCGCCGATCCGGGTCGAGGAGTTGCAGCGCCGGGACGAGGTGCTGCTGTTCGGGCAGCTGGTGGAGATCGCCGACGTGCAGCCGGTGCGGGACTTCCCGACCTGCGTCAACCTGGTGATCCTGCCGCGCGGCGGGCAGCCGAGGGAGACGCTGGTGCCCCGGGACATGCTGCTGCTCGGGATGCGGCTGCCCCGGCTGCTGCCGCTGCGCTGCCAGGGCTGCGACGGGCAGATGCAGGTGCCGGTCGACCTGGCGCAGGGCAGGCCGTCGCCGGTGGTGTGCGGCCGGTGCCGCGGCCGCATCGTCGAGGGCACGGCGCAGGTGAGGCCGCCCGCCCCGGTCGGGAGGTACTGATGGAGAACGTGCTGGCGGCCCTGATGGCCGACAACGACGCCGACCGGGAGAAGTTCCTGAACCGGGAGGTGCTGCGGCACGCGGTGATGCGGCAGATCACCTGCGAGCGGACGGGTCAGGTCCTCGACGTCCGCACGGCGGTGATGGTGACCTGGATCAAGGGCGACAACCGGAGCGCCGTGGTGGTGACCGGTGAGGCCTGGGACGAGGTGGCCGAGCACGTGCGGGCCAAGGTCGAGGAGCTGGGCTCGGAGCTGGAGGTGATCGACGGCCGCCAGCTGTGACCGGCCGGGTGGCGAGGGTTGCCGTCTGTTGGGAGGATCGGGGCCGTGCCTTCGGGCACGGCCCCGTTCACTGTGGAGGAAGCACTATGGAGCCGTTGGCGCAGTTCGGAAGCCACGTCGCGGGACGCAACGCGCGGGTGAGGATCTGGCCCGACCGGATCGAGTGGAGCAAGCCGGGACGCACGACGGTGGCGAACGCGCTGCTGGTGATCCTGGCGGTCTACACGGTGGCGCTGTCGCTGCTGATCCCGGCGTGCCGCCCCCGGTTCAAGGAGCAGGGCCGGCAGATGCTCGCCATGCGGGCGGTGCAGTCGGTGGCGTCCCAGCGGGACGGCCTGCACACGGCGGTGGCGGTGGTGGCCGGCGCGACGACGATCGCGTTCCGGGTGCCGCACGGCCAGGCCGAACAGATCGAGACGCTGATCCGCGACCTGGTGCTGGGCAACCACCCGGCGGCGCAGAAGTAGCGGCCGCCAGCTCGTCAACGAGGGCGCTGTGTCCCACCCGGGGCCAGCGCCCTCTCGGCTACGCTGGCGGGGTATTCGCCGCTGGCTGCGGGCCGGGCATGGACCTTCGCTGTTGAGGGATGCCTGATGACCGCAGTGTGCGACACCCCGGTAAAGGGGAAGATGCTCCGGGCCACGAAGCTCGGGGTGTGCGGCGACCCGATCCTGGGCGCCGGAGGATGGCCGACCCACGTCACGTCGAAGGGCTTCGTCAGCGTCGAGTACGCGGCCGAGGTCGACGACGGCGAGGAGATCGACCAGAAGGACGCAAACGGCGACCCGTTGGTCTACGAGCCGGCCCGGCGGCGGATCAAGCTGTACAACGTGACGGTCACCTGCGGGCGGGTCGACCCGGAGCTGTACACGCTGTTCACCGGGATGCCGGTGGTGCTCGACGAGGACGGCAACGCGACCGGCATGCGGGTCACCTCGGCGGTGAACCTCGACTCGGCGGTGGCGCTGGAGGTGTGGTCGGGCACCCAGCTGAAGAAGTGCGTGGCCGGCGCGATCCAGCGGCCGAGGTTCGGGTACTTCCTGCTCCCGCAGATCATCGACGGGCAGATCGGGGACTTCACGATCGAGAACGGAGCGGCGAGCTTCACGCTGACCGGCAAGGCGATCGAGAACCCGGGCTGGGGTGTCGGGCCGTACGACGTCTACCTGCGCAAGACGGGCGTCGCGCGGCTGATGGACCCGGTGGGCGACCAGGACCTGCTGCACCTCGACTGGACGTTCCTGCCGCCGCCGGCGCCGACGTGCGGGCTGACCGCGCGGCCGCCGGACGGGGACCTGGCGGCCGCGGTCGCCGACGCGACGGGCCGCACCGCGGAGTTCACGGCGACGTACGTGCCGGCCGCCCCGGACGACACCTACTCGGTGGATTGGGGCGATGGGACGTCGTCGGCCGGGCCGGCGGTCGGCCAGAAGGTGACGCACCAGTACGCGGCCGGCGGGACGTACCTGGTGACGGTCACGCACACGGTGAGCGGCGCGCAGCGGTTCAAGTCGTTCGTCGCCCCGGCCGGCGGCTGAGGCTGCGGTGGCGCAGCCGGCGCGGACCGGCCCGTGCGACTGGCCGCTGAACACGGCGTACTGCAGGGGCTGGGACCAGCATGACGAGGTGGTCCGGAAGGCGGCCACGGATCTCGCGACGGAGGTCCTGTGGGCGCTGTCCGGCCGCCGGTTCGGCGTGTGCTCGTCGACGGTGCGGCCGGTGCGGCGCGGCGACGGCGAGGCGTGGCGGCGGTGGGAGTCGTGGCTGGACCTGCCGTACGGGGGCAGCTTCGCGGTGACGTTCTGCGGCTGCCTGGTGGGGGCGTGCGCGTGCGGGTCGGTCGGGCAGGAGCTGAGCTTGCCCGGCCCGATCGACGCGGTGACCCGGGTCGTGGTCGACGGCCAGGTGGTGCCGGCCGAGGCGTACGCGGTGTACGACCGGCGGTGGCTGGCGCGGATCGACGGCGGCTCCTGGCCGAACCGGCAGGACCTGACGAAGGCGGACGACCAGCCGGGCGCGTGGGCGGTCACCTATGAGCGGGGCGTGCCGGTGCCCGGTGGCGGGCAGGTGGCGGCCGGCGCGTACGCCTGCGAGGTGGCGAAGGCGATGGTCGCCGACACGACGTGCCGGCTGCCGAGGCGCGTGCAGTCGCTGGTGCGCCAAGGCGTGCAGCAGACGTTTGTCGACCCCGCGCGGCTCGCTCGGGACGGCATGACGGGGCTGCCCGAGGTCGACCAGTGGCTGCGGGTGGTGAACCCGAACCGGCTGCCCCGCGACACGGTGGTGTGGTCGCCGGACCTGGACCGTGGACGAAGGAGGACGTCGTGACCGAGCCGGTGGTGGAGCCGCAGGACGACGTGGCGTGGCCGGTGGCGGTGAGGCTGCGCGAGCTGATCGGCGGCGCGTTGGACGGGGCGCTCGGCGGGACGCCCGCCGTGGTGGCGGTGGTGCCCGGGCGGGACGTGGCGATCGACTCGTGCTGCGAGGGCCAGGCGTGGGTGCGGGTCGTGCGGACGTACCCGGTGCTGCCGGAGGAGTTCCCCGGCGGGCGGGGCACGCCGCTCGACGACGGCGCGGACCCGGGGGCGTTCTGGGCGGTGGAGCTGGGCGCGGGCACCGCCCGCTGCGCGCCGAGCCCCGACGACGCCGGCAACCCGCCGACGGCGGCCGAACTTGAGCGCAGCGCGGCGGAGCTGGCCGACGACGCCGGCCGGATCCGGCGGACGGTGCTGTGCGAGCTGCAGAAGCTCCCGCAGGTCGAGTCGGTGTGGATCGGGGAGCAGTCCAGCGTCGGCCCGTCCGGCGGCTGCGTCGGCCAGGAGGTCCTGGTCGCGGTGATGACCAACGTGTGCGTGTGCGAGGTGTGAGGGCGATGCGTAAGGGCCAGAAGGTGACGGTGCGGGCGCTGACGGCGATGCCTGGCGTGCCGGACGGGTCGGTGCAGCACGTGGAGTGGGGGCCGCGGGTGGCCACGCTCGTGGAGGCCGGCCGGTACGAGGTGTTGGAGGGTGAGGAGGCCGAGCAGGCGGCGACCGCGGACCTGGAGCCGCCGGACGCTAGCCAGCAGACGCCGACGGCGACGGCCGACGGCGACGGCAAGACGCGCAGAGCGCGCCGCTGATGGCGGTGGTTCGGCCGCGCGTCGATCTGTTCGCCGGCGAGATGCGCCAGCTGCTCACCGGCTCGACCGGGCAGGTGGTGCCGTTCATCCGCAGCGTGGCCCGGAAGGTGCGGACGCGGGCGGTGCTCAAGTGCCCGGTGGACACCGGCCGGTTGCGGGCGGCGCACCGCGAGGAGGTCGGCGTGCGGGCGGGCCAGGTGTACGGGTTCGTGGAGAACGATGTCGAGTACGCGGCGGCGGTCCACGACGGGACGGGGGCGCACCTGATCCGGCCTCGGCGGGCCGGGGGGATGCTGCGGTTCGAGACGGGCGGCCAGGTGGTGTTCACGACGCTGGTGAACCACCCGGGGACGCGGGCGCAGCCGTGGCTGCGCGAGGCGATGGAAGAGGTGGCGGTGCCGGCGGGGTTCCGGCTCGTCCGCTCGTAGGGAGGAAGCGGGATGCGGGAGTTCACGACCAGCGCGAAGGTGGCGAAGCAGGACGGCGGCGAGAAGAAGCTGCCGGACGTGCCCTTCAAGCTGGACGGGGTGGACATGGTGTGCCGGGCGCCGAAGGATGCGCAGCTGGCGTACCTGATGGCGGCGGCGTCGTCGAGCCGCACCGAGGCCGACCAGGTGGCGGCGGTGCTCGACTTCTTCGAGCAGACGCTGGACCCGGCGAGCCTGGCGGTGTTCCGGAAGCGGCTGCTGAACACGGAAGACGAGTTCGACTTCACCGACGCCATGGGGATCTTCCAGCACGTGTGCGAGGAGTGGTCGGGCCGCCCTACTGGATCGGGCAGCGCCTCCTGACCCTGGCGGTCAAGCGTTGGCCCGAGTTCCACGGGACGCTGCTGATGCGGACCGGCCGGGAGCCGCTGGACCTGCCGCTGCCGTCGCTGCTGGACGTGATCTACGCCTGGTGGGTGGAGGGCGGCACGGAGAAGGACGTGGCGAAGTTCCGGACGGCGTTGGAGACGCCGCCGGTCACGGCCGAGCTGGAGGGCCGCGAGGAGTGGTCCGACGACGACACTGACGAGTCGTTCGCCCGCGCGATGGGCGGTATGCAGCGCGCGGCGTCAAGATAGGAGAGGGCGGCCCCGGTGCGGGGCCGCCCTCTTCCGTGCGGGGGTCAGCTGCGGAAGCCATCCCCGCGGAACAGGGTGCTGCCGCCCGGCTCGCGGCGGGGCAGCTGCGGCGGCGGCAGCTCGGCGGCCGGCGCTGACGCCAGGAACGGCAGGTACCGGCGCAGCCAGGCGTCGACGCCGGGGATGGCCAGGACGCGGGTCACCGCGCCGGTGACGACGAGGGCCTGGGTGACGAGCGGCACGGCGTCGACGCCGGCCACCGCGGCGATGGTCGGCAGCAGCGACAGCAGCGCGACGACGGCGGCGAAGATCGTGCGAATGGTGGCCCGCGCCGGGTGGCGGGTCTGCGTGGTGGGGGCGGTCATGGGTCCCTCCTCGGGTTTGGTCACAGACACAGGTCGAGCAGCGGCACGCACACCAGCACCGGGCTGGGGTGGGGTGTGGGTGCCGGCGGGCCGGGTGGCCCGCTGGGGCCGGCAGGTCCCGAAGGACCGGCCGGGCCGGAGGTTGGTGCCGGCCGGGGCGTGCTCGAGGGAGACGGCCGGCCGGTCGGCCGGGCCTCGGCCCGGTCCGGGGCGCCCGTCGACGGGGACGGGGACGGGGCCGGGCCGGTGCACGCGTACCGGCGGCGCAGGTCGCGCACCGGCTCGTCGCGAGGGGCCAGCCGGTCCAGGGCCACGCACAGGTCCCGGCGGGTCTGCTCCAGCCGGGCGTCACGCGCCTTGGCGCCACGGGCCTCGGCGGCCCGCCGCTGGGCGAGGTCCCGCTCCAGCGCCTCGACCCGCCGCTCCATGCGGGAGCTGGCCAGGTCGTAGGCGACGGCCGTGGCTGCGGCCGCGCAGATCAGCGGCAGCAGCGCATACAGGGCGAGGATCCGCCCCAGCCTGCGGCGGTCGTGCGCCACCACCGGGTCGTCGGCCACCCTCGCGAGCCGCCGGGTGTCATCGGTTCGGTGGGGGGTCACCGGGCCTCCTGCGGAGCGTGTCGGGGTCGAGGCCGGCGGCGAACACGTCCAGCCGCAGCCGGGAGTACATGTCCTGGTAGCGGGTCAGCTCGCCCTCCAGGAACTGGACGCGTTGGTCGAGGTAGGCCAGCCGCTCGTCCACCCGCTTGTCGAAGTTGGCTTCCCGCTGCACGTCGGCGGTTCGGCGCGTACCGAGCAGCCCCAGCACCGCGGTGACCAGCGTGGCCAGGACCGCCAGCGCCCCCACGGCCACGGTGAGGCCGGAGACGTCCCCGCCCGCAGCACGGACGATCTGCGCAGCCAGCCACACGCTGCCCCCTCATCGGAACGGCGGGGTGCCTACCGCATCGGGTTGCGGTAGGCGGCGTCCCAGGTGTTCTTGCCGATCAGCCCGTCCTGACGCAGGTCCTGGTCGGCCTGGAACGCGATCGCGAGGGCCCCGTACTCGGGGCCGTAGATGCCGTCGTTGCCGGCGCCGCCGAGCCACCGCTTGCCCTGGCCGATGGACCAGCCCCGGCGGCCGAGCTGGGTGACCCACTCGCGCAGCCAGGCCCGGTCGGTGCGGCCCTTGAAGTAGCGTTCGTGCAGGCCGGACACCGAGTAGTCGGGGCCGGACGCCGGGCCGAAGTACCAGCCGGCGGGCAACGGGAACGCGGTCGCCGTGCCGGGCGCGGGCTTGCCGGCGGCCGGCGGCTTCGGGTGCGGGGCGGGCGTGGATGCGCCGACGATGGGCAGGCCGGCGTGCAGCCAGGTGTAGATCTCGTCGCCGGGGCAGGAGGTGTTCCCGCGGTCGCGGTGGCCGAGCAGCTGGAGCCGCTTGCCCTTGCGGTCGTTCGCCTCGTCGTAGAGCCACTTGAAGGCGCGGCGGGCGGCGTCGGAGACGTCCTGACGGCCGGGCTGGTCCTTGCCGATGATGCAGACGCCGATGGCCTCGGTGTTGTGGCCCTGGCAATGCGCGCCGAGCACGTTCCACCCGCGGCCCTCGTAGATGACGCCGGTGATCGAGTTGACGAGGAAGTTGTAGCCGATGTCCGACCAGCCCTTGACCCGCATGTGGTAGTCCTGGATCTGGCGTGGGGTCTGCGTCGCCGACGCGGCGGAGTAGTGGCCCATGAAGACGGTCCGCTTCGACCAGGGCACGGTCGAGCGGGACTCCGGTGGGCAGGCGCCCCATTCGGCGCGGCTGATGATGTCCACTGGTTGTCCTCCCGGCAGCAGTGATCGTCTGTCGGGGGACAGCGGCTCTACGGTAGCGGCCCGGGGGGACGGTCGCGGGGCGGCTGGGAGGTGGGCGGGCGCGCCGGGTGCTGTCCTGGGGGCGGCGCGCCCGCCCGGGTGAGCGGAACCGGGCTGCCGCCGCACCAGTTGGAGGACAGCTGGTCCGCTCGCCGCGCGACGAGCACGGGGGAAACCGCGTCGCGCGGTGGTTCAGGCCCGCCGGTCACCGCGTGGACTGCGCGGGTACGGTGACCGGCGGGGGTCTACATGCGCCAGGTGTAGGTGATGTCGGCCTCGGTGGGGCCGATCACGACCTTGGCCAGCAGCATCTCCAGCACGGACTGGCGGTAGGAGAGCTGGATGTCGCTGAGGGTGGCTCGGCGTTCGGCGGCGGTCCAGGTCTTCGACTCGATGGCTGCGGCGTCGATGAGCTGCTTGTGGCAGCCGAGCCCGCACTTGTAGTTGCGCTTGGGGGCGTGGGCCTGCTGCTCCTCGTCGAACTCCGTGGTGTTGACGGGCACCAGGCGCAGGTCGCAGCGCCAGCAGTGAAGCAGCAGGCGCAGCAGGTACGGGTCGTTGCAGGCGGTCATGCGGGACCGCGACGTCGGTGGCCTCACCACGGTCCGTGCGCCGGGGGGCGGCGGTCACCCCCCGCCTGCCCCCCGGCCAGTGCCGGCCGGGCCACGCCGGGCCATGACGCGACGCCCGTCGGGTTTGCCGGCCACTGCGCCGCCCCGGCACCCCCTGCGGGGACGGCGGACGGAACGGGCCGCTCGTGCCACGGTTTCGGCGCGGCGTCGGCGGCCGTGACCGACGACGGCTCGACCCCTGCCGCCTCGATCACCCGGGATGCGTTGGAGCGGCACCGGCAGCCGAGCTGCCCGCAGGCGCAGACGCCCTGCGGTCCGGGCCGGTGGCGCAGGTAGCTGTCGACGGCGGCGCGGTAGAGCACGCTGCCGGGCAGGGTGGTGATGGCGTCGGCGGGCAGCCGGCTCGCGGTGCGGATGCGGTTCACCGGCGGCCTCCTTTGCCACGGAACTGCTGGGCGGGGGTGGTGAGCAGCCCGGTTACCGGCCAGATGATCTCGGTTGGCGCGTTCCAGTCGGGCTGCACGGTGTGGCGCGGAGGGGCCGGGGTTGCCGGATCCGCCGGCCCCTCCGAGTTCATGGCGCCGTTGGCCCACTGCACGGCGATGCAGGGGAACGGGGAGCTGCACCAGGTGCAGCGGCGGTGGACCTTGACCTTGGGCGGCCAGGCCTGCACCTCGATGTGCGACGAGCCGGGCAGGTGCACGGCGAGGACGTAGCCGGCGAAGGCTTCGCGGTGGTCCCGGCCGGTGAAGACGATGTAGCCCTCGTGGGGGACCAGTTCGCCGGGCGGCGGCGGTGGGACGTCGCCAGCAACCAGCGTGGACGGTGGTGGTGCTGCGTGTGACAGGTGTCCTGCCTGGACCATGAGCTGCCCCCAGGGGTGCGGTTCTCGATGGTGGTCATGCGTTGCACTGTGCCGGGCTGGCACTGTGCTGGCTAGCACGGTGCCAGCATGGCACGGAGCCGGTCGATGTCACAAGGGGCGCGCGGAAACTGACGCGGCGTGTCTGCCGTGGACGCGCCGAGGGGCCGGCACCTTCCGGTGCCGGCCCCTCGGGTGGGTGGTGGTGGCGGTCAGCCCAGGTCGAACTGCCCGGCCTTCGCGCCGGCGATGAACGACGTCCAGCCGGTGTTGTCGAAGGTCAGGATCGGGCCGCTGCGGTCCTTGCTGTCGCGGACCAGCATGGTGCTGCCACCGACAGCGTCGGACACCTCGACGCAGTTCGAGCCGCCGTCGGACTTGGTGGACTTCCGCCAGGGGCGGAACTCGGGATCGGACATGGGGGACTCCCTGGTCAGGCTTCGGCGGCCAGCGCGTCGGCCGCCTTCTGGATGAGTTCCGCGCTGTCCTCGGGGGACAGCGCGGCTTCACGCAGCTGCTCGAACAGCCGCGCGTACCGCTGCGCCTCCCGGGCCTCGGTGACCAGCAGGTCGGCCCACACGGTGTCGACGGCCACCAGCGTCAGGTCCTCGGGGTCCGGGTAGGCGTACAGGGAGAACGGCGAGCGCGGAACTGCCCCGCGGCCGAGCCGGGCGTCAACCGGCAGGACGCGGACGCTCACGTTGTCCCTGGTCGTGGCCAGAGTGAGCAGGTGGTGCAGTTGCTCCCGCATGATCTTCGGCGGCACGGGCAGCCGCTCTATGGCCTGCGGTTCCAGCACGACGTCGTACTCCGACCCGTCGGGGCCGGAAATCTGGTGCTGCCGGGCGAGTCTGCCGGCGACGGTGCCGCTGAGGTCGAAGTCCGCTCCGTCGTCGAGCGAGACCTGGCCCCGGTGGCGGGCGTACGCCTCGGTCTGGAGCAGGCCGGGCAGCAGGTTGTTCTGGTACTCGAGGATGGTGCGGGCGCCGCACTCGATTTCGGCGGTGCGGGCCTGTCGGGCGCCCATGCCGCCGTACTTGGCCTCGGTCCACCAGCCCTTCGCCAGGCCGTCGCGGGCGACCCGTTGGAGCGCCCGGTACTGCTCCTCGCCTTCGGGGAGCAGCACGTCGAGGATCCGCAGGACGGTGTCGAGTGGACGGCGCTCGCCGTTCTCCACCTTCGACACTGCGGTGCGGTCCAGGCCGGCATGGCGGGCGAGGGTCGCGCCGGTCATGCCGCGCTGCTCGCGCAGCTCGCGGATGGCCTGCCCGAGGCGAAGGCGTCGGGCGAGGGGGCTGATCACGTGGGCTGCACCTCCGGGGCTTGGCACGGTGCCAGTTTGGCACGCGGCCTGCCGTGAGGGTAGGCGGCGACGGCGGTGGGCGGTATGCGTGAGGCTTTCGGCTGGTCCGGCGTGGTGGCTACGCTGTGCGGCAAGACTCGGCGCGCGGGACGGGTCGGGCTCGCTGGATGAGCGCCCGCGAAGGGCTCCGGTTGCGTCACCGGAGCCCTTCGTTCGTCCGCACGTCTGTACGGCCGCAGTGGACGACTGCGACCGCCGAAACTGGCCTACGCTGGGGACGTGGCGCTAGGCAAGGCGTATATCGAGATCATCGGCGACGTGCGGAAGTTCGCGCCGCAGCTGAAAGCCGGGCTGGGCAAGGCGCTGAGGGTCGCCACAATCACCGGGCTCGGCGCGGCGGCCGCCGCATCGGCCGGTCAGGTCATCGGCCTGGCCGCCGCCCTGGCGCAGACCGCCGGGGCGGCGTTCGCCCTGCCGGGGGCGATGGCGGTCGGCGCGTCGGCGATGGCGGCGTTGAAGGTCGCCATCTCCGGTCTCGGGGACGCGTTCTCCGCGGCCGTCGAGGGCGACATGAAGAAGTTCGAGAAGGCGCTGGTGGACCTGTCGCCGCAGGCGCAGCGGGTGGCTCGGGAGTTCCTGGCGATCCAGCCGGCGCTCAAGTCGATCAAGACGGCGACGCAGGACGCGTTCGCCGCCCCGCTGGTGGGGCAGATCCAGGCGACCGCGTCGGCGCTGTCCGGGTACCTGCGCGTGGGTCTGGCCGGCGTCGCCGCCGAGTACGGGAACGCGGCGCGGCAGGCGCTGGAGTTCGCCCGCCAGGGCGCCACCGTGTCGGCGCTGCGCGGGGTCCTCGACACGACGCGGACCGCGGTGGCGAACCTGGGTGTCTCGGTGGGGCCGGTGCTGGCCGGGTTCCGCGACCTGGCGGTGGTGGCGTTGCCGGCGATCCGCGAGCTGTCCGGTGTGGCCGGCGGGCTGGGCGTGAAGTTCGGGGCGTGGCTGTCGTCGATGGCGCAGAGCGGCCAGGCGGCGGCGGCGATCCAGACGGCGCTGGGCGTCATGCGGCAGCTCGGCGCGGTTGGGCTGAACGTCGGGTCGATCATCAGCTCGGTGTTCGCGGCGGCCAACGCGCAGGCCGGCACCGGCGGGCTGCTGGGGACGCTGGTAACGGCGACCGGCGCGCTGCGGCAGTTCCTGTCGTCGGCGGAGGGTGGGGCGGCTCTGCAAGGGCTGTTCGCCACGCTGGGTGGCCTGGCGGCCGGGCTGTCACCGGTGTTCGGGACGCTGCTCGGCATCATCGGCCAGTCGCTGGTGCCGGCGCTCATGCCGATCGCGCAGGCGATCGTGCCGGCGTTGCAGGCCCTGGCGTCGGCCCTCGGGCCGGCGATCGCCGCTCTCGGCCCCGCCCTCGGCCCGGTGTTCTCCGCGCTGTCGTCCGGCATCCAGGCGCTCGCGCCGTCGCTGGGGCCGATCGGGCAGGTCATCGCGTCGATCGCGATGGCGCTCGCGCCCGTGCTGCCGGTCATCGGCCAGCTGATCACGATGCTGGTCGGGCCGCTGGCCACCGCGCTGAGCGCGCTGGGTCCGCTGCTGGGCCCGCTGGTGAACGCGCTCGGCCCGGTGCTGCTCCAGATCGGGCAGACGCTCTCCGCGGTCCTGGCGCCGGTCGCTGGCGTGCTCGCCGAGCTGTTCACCCAGCTGGGTCCGCCGCTGGGCCAGGTCGTCGCCGCGCTGGGTGGAGCTCTCGCCCCGGTCCTCGGGGTGATCGGTCCGCTGATCGCCACGGTGGTGCAGGCGATCATGCCGCTGGTCCCGATGATCGTGTCGCTGCTGCCGCCGCTGGTCGAGGTCATGGTGGCGTTGACGCCGCTGATCCAGCTCCTCGCGCAGGTCGCCACCATGGCGATCACCCTGGTCGCGCCGCTGATCAAGCTGGCGGCGATCCTGTTGCAGTTCCTCGCCGCGCAGGCCATCGCGCCGCTGATCTCGGCGATCGCCAGCGCGCTGACGTGGCTGCTGTCGCCGCTGTCCGGTGTGGCCGAATGGCTCGGCAAGGTGCAGGCGTGGCTGTCGGCGATCGATTGGGCCGGCGTGGGTTCGGCGATCGGCGGGGCGTTCTCGTCGGCGTGGAACGCGGTGGTCGGGTTCTTCCAGTCGATCGGCACATGGTTCGCCGAGCTGCCCGGGAAGATCGGCTCGTTCCTCGCGTCGCTGCCGGGCCTGCTGATGGGGCTGTTCTCGTCGGCGTTCGACATGGCGTTGCAGGCGGTCGGTGTCGGCATCGGCCTGGTGATCTTCTCCGTGACGCAGATGCCCGGCCTGATCCTGGCCGGCATCCGGGCGCTGCCGGGGCTGCTGGCCGGGTTCTTCACCCGGGTGTGGGCCAGCGCGAAGGCGCTGACGCTCGCCGGCATCAACGCGGTGGTGTCGTTCGTGACCGGGCTGCCCGGCCGGATCATGTCGGGGCTGTCGCGGCTGCCGGGGATCATGGCGGGCGCGCTGTCGTCGGCGATGAGCGCGGCGCGCAGCGCGGCGTCCAGCGGCGTGAGCGCCCTGGTGTCGTTCATCAGCAGCGTGCCGAGCCGGCTGTCCGGCCTGGCCGGGAAGTTCGTGTCGGCGGGCAAGAGCCTCATCAGCGGGTTCATGAACGGGCTGAAGAACGTCGGCGGGTTCATCGGGGACGTCGCCGGGTCGATCACGAACGCGATCAAGGGGTTCATCAACCGGGTCATCGGCAAGATCAACTCGGGTATCGCGTCGATCGACGCGAAGCTCCCCGGATCGCTGCCGCGCATCCCGGCGCTGGCGGACGGCGCGATCCTGCGGCGGCCGACGCTCTTCGTCGGCGGCGAGGCCGGCGACGAGGTGGTGGTGCCGCTGACCCGGCCGCGCCGGGCGCGGGAGCTGGCCGAGCAGTCCGGGCTGCTGCGGCTGCTCGGCGATGGCGGTGGCGGCGCGTCCGTGGTGTTCGGGCGCGACGCGATCCGCGTGACCTTCGAGGGTGTCCTGCCGACCCGGCAGGAGGCGCTGGACACCGGCCGGGCGGTCGGCGAAGGCGTGATGGAGACGCTGGCCCGCAGGGACGTGGCCACGACCGTGAGGACGATCTGAGTGGGCGAGTACAACCCTGACCGGCCCTACGTGCTGGGGATGCAGTGGGCGCCGCTGGTGGCGGACACGGTGCAGCTCGACACGGCCAGCGAGGTCGGCTACACGTTCCGGGCCCGCACGACCCACCCGGCAGCGGGCGGCCTGCGGCGGGTCCGGTTGCACATGGCGAGCCCGCCGCCGGGCCTGGCGGACCGCAAGGAGCTGCTGGTCAACGTGTACCCGGCGGACCGGGTGGCCGGCACCGGCCCCGTCCGCAAGCTGGTCATCCCGTGCGGGGAGGGGTCCCTGCTGCCCGGCGCGGCGCTGGCCGGCGGGGGGTCGACGCCGTACGACGCGGTGAGCAACCCGGCGGACCCGCGATACGTCACCCTGACCGGCCCGAATGCGGCCGCCCGCTTCTGGTTCGCGACGACGTACTCGCCGACGACCTTCAAGCTGCAGGGCCAGCGGATCCTCGACGTGTCCGTGCTGTACGTGATCTCGGGCCCGTTCGCCGACCTGGCCCCAGCGGTGACCCTCGGCCTTGAGCGCCCGTCGGCCGGCCTCAACTGGATCATGGACGAGACGCTGAACGGCCCCGCCGAGCACAACGGCGGGACGGCGGTTGTTCGCTCCCGGCTGGGCGAGCTGAACCCGTGGTGGGACACGGCGGCGGCGCCGACGACGCAGCGGGGCCGGGTGCCGTGGCGGGTGAAGGCGGGCAACGGCGCCGCCGGGCTGGACGCGCTGGCGACGTCCGGCGGCACGAACATCAACGTGCGGCTCCAGTCCAGCGCGGCCGCCGCGGCGGGCGCGGTGTTCAAGGTGCACTACCTGGCGCTGGAGATCACGTACGGGGTGGAGAACCGGCTCGGGGGCGGCGGCCTGGACGTCTCGCAGGGCCCCGGCACCGTCATCCCGACAGGGTCCACCGCGGTCACCGGGTTCTTCTTCGAGGTTCCGCTGCTCGGCTTGAACGCGGCCGACGTGCAGCTCACCGCCGGGCGGGAGTACGCGGTCACGGTCGGCCAGGCGTACGGGGGGCAGAAGTCGGTGGCGTCGCCGGTGCCGGTGAAGCTGGACCGGTTGGGGCCGGTCGAGCCGTTCCCGGCGCACCGCGGCGTGCTGCTGCGTAAGACGCTGCGCGCCGGGCAGACGCCGACGGTGGAGACGGTGCAGGAGATGCCGTCGATCCTGCTGCTGACCGGCGCGGTCGCGCCAGGCAGCGCGGACAGCAGCGGCCACACCTACATGAAGCAGGTGGTGGGCAGCGTGTCCAGGGCGAGAACGGCGTGGGACACCTTCCAGCACGTCGTCGAGTCGCACATGGGCGATTGGGTGTGGGCCCGCTTCTACGCGCGGCACCTGCCCGGCACCCTGGACCCGCTGGAGCTTGCGATGGTCGACGGCACCAACCTGGACGTGCGGCTCAGCGCGCCGGCGCGGATCACGGTGGAGGAGTTCGACGCGCTGCCGGAGATCGCGGACGGCTGGCGGGAGGTGACGGTCCGGCTGCCCGCCCCGTACCTGTCGAACGGGGTGGGCGACGTGACGTGGTGGGCGTGGACGAGCAACGCGGACCCGCAGGCGCCGTGGCAGGTGCTGGGCGCTGACGCCGACCCGTCCACCGAGGCCACCACGAACAACCTCGCTTCGGCGACCTACGGCGACGCGCAGCAGGTGTACGCCGCGTACGACGGGCAGCGGGACCAGAGCGCCGACCTGACGCTGATGTTCGCGCAGGAGATGGACGCCGTGCTCGGCCTCGATGTGCAGCCGGCGGTGCAGCCGCTGACCGTCGTCGACGACCAGTGCACCCGGCCGGCGGCGAAGATCCCGACCGGCATCCGCTACCACCGGCTGTCGTGGCTGGCGGTCAACTCAGCGGTGGTGGGCGGCTGGGGGCACTACGAGGTGCAGCGCCAGGACGACACGATGGCCGCCGACGAGTGGGAGACGATCGCGAAGGTCGTCGAGCCGAGCGTGACGGCGGTCGACGACTACGAGGCGCGGGTGGGCGTCGAGTCGCGGTACCGGATCAGGATGATGCACCGCCTCGGCATCGCCGGGCCGTGGTCGCCGCCGGTGGCGGCGACGATCGCCGCGCCGGGCGTGGAGGGCCGCAACGTCGACACCGGGGTGCTGATCCTGACCAGCAACCACAACCCGGCCGGCAACCTGGCGTACGTCGAGAACTTCGACCGGTCGTCGGTGGAGGAGTTCACGTTCCCCGAGGCGGGCCAGGTCGAGCTGCAGGAGATGTTCGACCGGGACTTCAGGACGGCGTTCCGGCCGTTGGAGCGCGGTGGCGTCGAGTTCACCCGGACGGTGCTGGTCAACACGGCGGCGGTGCCGCCGGCCACGATGGACCGTGGCTTCACCGACCTGCGGGACCTGGCGTGGGACACGGTGCCGTACGTGTGCGTGCGGGACGAGCTGCGCAACCGGTGGCTGTCGACGCTGCTGGTGCCGTCGGCGTCGGTGAAGCGCCGCAAGGCGGGGCAGCTCCAGCTGGCGCAGGTGCAGGTGGTGGAGGTGACGGCGACGCCGGCCCCGCTGGACGGCGGCCCGGCCGCGTGCGAGGGCCTGCGGCCGGAGGGCCAGGTGTCGTCGGTGACGGCGACCACGCCGGTGCCGGCGGCCGGCCTCGCCCCGTCCGTGTTCGGGGACCTGTTCGACCGGAACGTGTCGGGCGACCTGGGCAACGGCTGGACGATCATCGAGGGTGCGGCGGCGGACTTCTCGGTGGCCGCCGAGGCGGCGACGATCAACGTGGCCGGCGGCGGCCCCCGAACGGCCGTCGTCGGCGCCGGCTGGAAGGACGTCGACGTCCAGGCGCGTTTCCAGTTCAGCGCGGTGGCGACGGGCCAGCCGATCAACGCGTACCTGGTCGGCCGGCACGTCAACGGCAACACGCACTACCGGGCGCGGCTGGCCGCGCAGACGGACGGCAAGCTGGGCGTCGCGCTGGAGCGGATCGTGGGCGGCGCGCTGACGAACGTCACAGCGCTGGCGACCGTGAAGGACCGGTTCGGTGCCGCGCTGTCCTACCAGGCGGGGCCGTGGTACCGGATGCGGTTGCAGGTCCGCGACGCGGCGGTCCGGGTGGCGGTGTGGCCGGACGGGCAGGCCATGGCCCGGTGGGAGCAGTCGGCGAGGGACATCGCCATCGTCGGCGTCGGGCAGGTCGGTGTGCGCGGCGTGCTGACGGCCGGGAACACCAACGCGGCCCCGACGGTCAAGGTCGCCGAGCTGTCGGTGAGGCAGCCGGCGTCGAACGACCTGGACCTGCGAGTGGAGCTGCGGCCGACCGGCGACCAGTGGACGGCCGAGCTGTCGCGCACCGACAGCACCGCGTCGACCGGGTGGAAGCTGACCGCGGACTCGGGGTCGACCTGCCTCAACCTGTGGGGCGGCGGCGCAGTCAACTCGTGCAGGAGCACACGGGAAATGGTGGCGACCCGGCAGCGGCAGTGGCTACGGGTGACGTACCGCAACGACGTCGGCGGCAGCGGGGCGGCGACGTTCTACGCCTCGGACGACGGGGTGGCGTGGCAGCAGTTCGGCAGCTGGTCGACCGCCCCGGAGCCGCCGACGCTCGACCCCGGGCAGCTGGCGGTGGTGCTGACCGGCGACGTGACACTGGCCCGGGCCGAGGTGCGCCAGGGCGTCAACGGGCCGGTGCTGGCCGCCCCCGCCTTCGAGGTGCAGCCGGCCGGCACGACGCGGTTCGCCGACGCGCAGGGCAACGTGTGGGAGGTGGACGGCCGTGGTATCTGCGCCCCCGCCTGACCTGCTGGACCTGCCCGCGCACCGCGGGCAGCGGTCGGCGTCGTTCCGGTTCGACCTGATGGACGGGCGGACCGGCGTGCGCCGGGGTGAGCTCACGCCGCTGCGGGACACCTCGCCGAGCCTGAGCCACGACAGCACGTCGACGATCCCCCGGCGGCTGTCCGGGTTGACCCTCGGCGTGGACGACGCGAAGCGGATCAACCAGTTGACCGACCGGATCGCGCCCAGGATGGTGCTGGGCGACGGCACCTCGTACCGGCTGGGCCGTTACCTGGTGTCGGACTCGTCGGACCTGGTGACCAGCGCCGGGTCGACTGCGCCGCTGACGCTGCTGGACGAGATGTTCGTGGTCGACCAGGAGCTGGACGTCGGCTTCGACGCGGGCGGGCAGCTCGTCGACCAGGTGGCGGCGCGGCTGGTCGACGGGCTGCCGATCGGGCAGCTGGTGGTCGACGCGACGGAGTTCACGTCGGTGGCCGCCTGGTCGCCGGGCACGTCGCGAGCGAACGCGCTGCGGGACCTGGCCGCGTCGGGCGGGTACTTCATGCCGTGGTTCGACCATCGGGGCTGGCTGCGGATGCGGCGGGCGTTCGAGCCGGCCGACCAGGCGGTGACGATCGACCTGGACGCCTCCCGGCGGGTGATCCGGGGGGCGATCTCGCGGGGGACTGACCTGCTGACCGCGCCGAACCGGTTCGTGGTGGTGTCGAACGACCCCGGCTCGGAGACGGAGCCGGTCGTCGGGGTGTACGACGTGCCGGCGTCGGCGCCGCACTCGATCGCGCAGCGCGGGTTCGTGCTGCCGAAGACGGTCGACGTGCAGGTGCGCTCGCAGGCGCAGGCGACGGTGTACGCGCGGACGCTGGGGCTCCAGCAGACGGTGTACGAGGTGGTGGAGCTGAGCACGCCGGTAGACCCGCGGCACGACGCGTACGAGGTGGTGCGCTGGGACGGGGTGCGGTGGTTGGAGGTGGCCTGGACGATGCCGCTGGCCCCGGGCGGGGAGATGCGGCACACGCTGCGGCGGGCGTACCCGGAGACGGAAGGCGGGGAGGCGTGAGCGACGGGAAGGTGCCGGGCCTGGCGGTGCCGGTGAAGGCACTCGCCGAGGCCGTGCTGGAGAAGGCGGTCCGGCTGGGCCTGACGTGGCGGCTGCGACCGGCGACGGTGACGAACGTGGCCAGCGACGGCACGATCCGGGCACTGCACGACGGCGACACCCAGGCGATCCGGGTGACGTCGATGATCGGCGCGGTTCCGGTCCACGCCCGGGTGATGGTGCTGAAGACGCCGCCGGCCGGGAACCACATCGTCGGCCTGGTCGGCTCACCCGGGCCCGTGGGGCCGGTGCTGACGTTCACGCAGAGCGGGACGTTCAACGTGCCGGCCGGCGCGCGGTGGATCCGGTCGTACGGGGTCGGCGGCGGCGGTGGCGGCGGCGGGGTGACCGGCGCGACCGGCGGCAACGGCGCGGGCGGCGGAGGCGGCTCCGGCGGGTACTGCGAGAGCGTGTGGGCGGCGGCGGAGCTGCCGTCCCAGGTGGACGTGACGGTCGGCGCGGTCGGCGCGGCCGGTGCTGCGGGCGCGTCGGGTGGGGCCGGCGGGGCGACGAGCTTCGGCGGGCTGTGGACGGCGGGCGGTGGCGCTGGCGGCGGCGGGGTGACGGCGAACGCGACGGACACCAGCGGCGGCCGGGGCTACGGCGGCGCGGCGTCGGGCGGGAACGTGCGGAACTCGATCGGCGCGGGCGGCGGTCCGGGCCGGACCCTGGACAACCGGCAGGTGTTCGCGGGGTTCGGTGGGGACTCGATCCTGGGGGCGGGCGGGCCGGCCCCGGTGACGGCCAACGCGGGAGGGAACAACGCGGGCGGTCCAGGTGGTGGCGGTGGCGGCGCGATCGCGCAGGCGACGTCGCGGTCGGGTGGTGCCGGCGGCAGCGGCCTGGTGATCGTGGAGGTCGTCTACTGACCGTCTGACCTGGCCTTGGAAACAGCGCAGCCCCGGATCGCGAAATCCGGGGCTGCGCTGCGTTCACGTGGAGACACCAGCATAGCGGCCCGCGCCGACGGCGAGCAAAGCGCCGCGCCGCCGTACATACAATATTGACGCCAGGGCCCGAGTTCTATACAATGTCTTTGTACGTATCGCCGCCCCTATCAGGAGGTTTGGAGTGGGCAAGGCATTGGTCGTGGCGTGGGGCCACGAGTTCGTGGACGAGGTGGTGGACGCCCTCGGCGACGCCGCCGTGGACGTCGTGGTCGGCAAGCCGACCCTCGCGCAGTGGCGGGGAGCGGCGCTCGTGGTCGTCGACGCCCGCGTGCAGCCGCTGGCGGCCGGGATGCCGGCACGCCCGGGGATGGTGGTCGTCGCCCCGGCGAAGCTGGCCGGCGACCGGCTGGCCGACGCGTACGGCGCCTGGCAGGCCGAGTACCCGGAGGTGCTGCTGTACCGACTGCCGTACGGCGCGGAGACCGTCCGCAAGCTGGTCGCCGAGGCCGCCGTAGGCCAGGCGGCCGAGGCGCGGATCGGCGTGGTCGGTGGCCACGGCGGCGCCGGGGCGACGACGCTGGCGGTGGCGCTGGCGCTGGTCGCGGCCCAGGAGGGGCGGCGCGCCCTGCTCGTCGACGCGGCCGGGCGCGGCGGCGTGGACGACCGGCTGGGCACGCCGGCCGACGAGCTGCGGGTGGTCGACGAGCCGTTCCGGCCGCTGCGAGCGGTCGAGCGGTACGCGGCCGAGGTGAAGGTGATCGACCTGGACCGGGCGCTGGACGACGGCCAGGTGGAGGCGGCCCGGCAGTGCGACCTGGTGCTGCTGGTCGCCAACGCGCAGCGCAACCCGATGGCCAGCCGGTGGGTCGCCGCCAAGCTGTCCGAGCAGGGCGTGCGGTGGGCGTTCGTGCCGACGTGGATGCACGACAAGGTGGCGCAGGAGATCCGCCGCGAGTTCGGGGTGCGGTTCATGGACGAGGTGCCGCTGGAGCCGCCGTCGATCTTCTCGGACGGGCGGGTGCACCTGCTCGACCGCTGCCCGCTGCTCGACCTGGCGCGGGACCTGCTGCGCACCGCGCCGCACGCCGCCGCCCGGGTGGCGGCCTGACCGTCCCCGACCGGTGCCGTACATTGACGTTGTATGGCATCCGGCCGTGGGAGGAGAGGAACAGTGAAGGTGAACCAGGCGAAGCTGAAGGCGGTCACTCGGCGGATCGCAGCCGACTTGATGACGCCGGGCCCGGTGGAGATCCCCTCGATGGTGGGGCTCAAGGAGCTGGTTCGCATGTTCGGCGTGAAGGACAACACGCCGTATCAGTGGCGGTCGAAGGGTCAGCTGCCGAAGGAGGACGGCGAGGTCAGCAACAATCCGCAGTGGAAGCTCATGACGATCTACGCCTGGGCCGAGAAGACCAACCGGAAGATCGTGTGGGACCCGTGGGATGTCCTCGAAGAGGCCGACGAGGCGGCGTAGGTATGCACACGCTGGTTCCCATTGCGGCCGTACACAGCGGGTGTAGGGTGCCGGAAAACGTCTCGGCCCCGCCAGGCGGTCATCTGGCGGGGCCGAAATGGACGTACCCGGAACGGAGAACGGGTCGCACGCGCATCGTACGCCAGTTCGGGCGACGTGCGCTGGCGGCGCTGCACAGAGAGGCCGCCTGCATGGTGGACCGGTGGACGGTCGAGCGCGCGGTAAGGCACGAGCTTTGCACGCTCGACCCGCCCGGCCGGCAGCTCGTCCTGACGCTGCTCACGTGGTCCGATGCGGCCACGGCGACGATCCCCGAGCAGTTCACGCCAAGCCTGACCGACCTGGAGAAGGGGACCGGGCTCGCCCGGTCGACGGTCGCGGCGTGGCTGAACAAGCTGGAGGGTCAGTGGGTGTGGCGCGACCGGCCGAGCGTGGCCGACGCGCGACGCAAGAAGGCCCGCACGGTGTACCGCATGGGGGTTCCGGCGGAGTTGTTGCGGAGGCTCACCGAGCTGGGGGTAGTTGGTCCGCGTGCCGGACCAGCCGCGTCCGAATCGCCCGGGTCTGGTAGTCCGATGAGCGGACCAGTGAAGGGCGGTTCTAGTCCGGGTCGCGGACTAGAACTAGTCCGCCAGGCGGACCGAGTTGGTCCGCCACGCGGACGCAAGACATACAGGGAACAAGAAACGGTTGGGGTCCGCGCCGCGAGCGGTGTCGACCACCGGTACGTCGAGGGGCCGAACGGCGCATGTGCCTATTCCGGGTGCAGGAAGTCGGCTCCGCTGCACGGGCCCGCGCTGCGGGCCGTGCCCGAGAAGGGAAGGAGAGTGATCGGGGAGTGAGGGTGTACCTCGCGCCGGTCGACGTCGCGCAGTGCGCGACGTGCAGCGGCGTGCTCGTGGCCGCCGGAGACGACTGGCGGCACCGCGAGGGCACGGGTTGCACCGAGCTGGCCGAGCCGGTGATCTGCCGGTACCCGGACTGCGGCCTGCCGGCCGCCGTCGGGAGTGAGGCTTGCGCGGGCTGCGCGGGTGCTTTTTCGTCGGGCAAAGATGTGGGGTCGCAGTCCCTGACCGCGACCGCATAAAGTCTATGTAGGACGTTCGTTCACGTGGAAAGGAACGACATGAGTTCGAGGTTCATGCCGGCCAGCCGGAAGAAGGCGAAGGCGCGAGTCGCCCTCGCCGGGCCGAGCGGTGCCGGCAAGACACTGACGGGGTTGAAGCTGCTCTACACGCTGACCGGCGCGCAGACCGTCGCCGACGGCATCGAGCGGATCGCGTTCGTCGACACCGAGCGGGACTCGGCCGACAAGTACGCGGTGAACCCGGAGCTGCCGGGCGTCGGCGACATGACGCCGGACGAGGCGGGCGGCTACGGCTTCTCGAAGATCAGCCCGGTGCGGTACGACCCGCGGCAGCTCGTGGAGCTGATCGACGAGGCGGCCCTGGCCGGGTTCACCGGCTTCATGCTCGACTCGGCGTCGCACTACTGGTTCGGGCCGGGCGGCATCCTGGAGCTGGTCGACCTGTTCGCCCGCAACCACGGCGGCCGGTCGATGGACGGCTGGAAGGACGTGCGCCCGATCGAGCGGGCGTATATCGAGGCGCTGATGAGCTTCCCCGGGCACGTCGTGGTGTGCCTGCGGTCGAAGCAGAAGTACGAGATCACCGAGGGCAGCGACGGCAAGAAGCAGGTGTCCAAGCTGGGCATGCAGCCCGACCAGCGCGACGGGCTGGAGTACGAGTTCGACCTGGTGGGCGACCTCGACCAGGACCACTACCTGCGGGTGACGAAGAGCCGGTGCGTGGCGCTGGCCGACCAGGTGATCCACAAGCCGGGCGAGGAGCTGGGCCACCAGCTGCTCGACTGGCTGGACAACGGCGAGCCGCCGAAGGACCCCGACTGGCCGAAGGCCCTCGCGGCGTGCGCGTCGCGGGAGGACCTGTCCGTGCTGTGGCAGCGGGCGCAGCGCCTCGGCAAGACGCAGAAGCTGCGGGACGCCTTCAACGCGCGGGGCGCCGAGATCGCGGCCTCGCGGCGAGCGGTCGAGGCCCCGGGCGGTCAGCTCGACAACGCGCTGACCGAGGCGGCCGGCGCACGCAGGTCCGACCCCGACGAGTCGGAGGAGGCGGGCGCGCAGCAGGCCCGCGACGCGGGCCGGATGGCCCGGGCCAACGGCCGGCAGCCGGAGACGGCGGGGGCGGGCCGATGACGGTGCAGCAGGCGACCATGCGGGCGGCGGTGCTCAAGGCCCTGATGGACGAGGTGAAAAAGGTCTACGACGTGGCTCGCGCCGAGGCCGACGGTCGCCTGGTCGAGCTGAACGGCGCGCTGGGCGTGAAGACGATCGAGGTCCGGCTGCCGGGCTACGACGGCCCGGTGGCGCAGGTGACGCTTTCCGAGCCGAAGACGGGCTTCGTGGTCGACGAGGCCGGGTTCCTGGCGTACTGCAAGGCGGAGCACCCGTCCGAGGTGCAGGCGGCCGTGCCCGAGCCGGTGGAGTCGGTGCGGCCGGCGTTCCGCAAGGCGCTGCTCGGCCGGGTGAGGGTCGAGCCGGACGGGACGGTGGTCGACGGCGACACGGGCCGGGTCCTCGACTTCGTGGAGGTCGCGGACCCGCCGCCGCCGTCGACGACGCTGACCTTCAAGAAGGGCGGCCGGGAGGAGGTGGCGGCGGCCTACCGGGACGGTCGGCTGGCGCTACCGGAGCTGCTGGCGCTGCCGGCGGCCGAGCAGGAGTGATCGGGCGCGGGGCCGGGCGGCGACCTTCGCCCGGCCCCGCGCCACATCGGAGCCGGGGAGGTGGGCGGTGGCGATCGACGCGCGGCTGGTGCGTGACGGGCTGGTCGACGTCGAGGCGTTCGCCGCCGCCGTCGAGGCCGGCCCGGTCGGGGTGTGCGACTCCTGCGGCGGGCTGCTCGACGGCTCGGCGACCGAGGGCGGCGGCCTGGTGTGGCTGACGACCAGTTGCCGGGGCTGCGGGCGGGAGCGGACCGCGCCGGGCGGCCGGGCGCTGCCGCGCCCCGCGGGCCGGCGGCCGGGCCCGCCGGCGTGGCTGCTGGAGGCGGCGGCCGAGCTGGACGCGCGGCGGCTGGGGGAGCGGCCCGAGTCGCGGACTGTGTGACCCGCTACACGGCCCAGAGCGTACATAAAACTTGTACGCGGGACTGCCGTCCGCCTACAATGAAGTTGTACGTTCCGCCCCCCACCCTGCACTGAGGAGGAGCACGATGCTGAGCTACGAGGAGATCCTGGAGCGCGCCCTGCGGGTCGCGGCCGAGGAGCTGGCGCTGGAGGAGGCCGCCGAGACGATCGGCGACGAGCCGCTGCGCGACGAGCGCGACGGCGAGCCGGTCGAGGTGCGCGAGGTCCAGACGCTGGCCGACGCGGGCTTCATGGGTGCCGAGAACGGCATCGTGCTGCGGCTGACCGACGGCCGCGAGTACACGCTGACCCTTAACCGCTACCGCTGACCGAGCCGGCGGGCGCGCCTCGAGCGCGCCCGCCGCTTCTGCATCCCGACCTGACCTGATCCGACCCTGACCCGAGGAGCGAGAGATGAGCGACCTGACCTGCAGCGAGCGCCTGACGATCCCGACCTTCAACGCCGAGTTCGTGCCCGAGGAGGACGGCGGGCCGTGCACCGAGTCGGCCGTCGCCCGCCTGGTGATCGACCACGACGGCGAGAAGTGCGGGGACGGCGGGCTGTGCCTGTTCGACCCGGCCGAGGGCCTGGAGCTGGACCCGTGGCGGCAGGAGCGGCTGCTGTGCGCCAACCACCTGCACGAGCACGAGGCGGCGGTGGCCGAGCGGGGCGAGCTGGTGGGGGAGACGCTGACCCGCCGGTGATGACCGAGGAGATCCGGCCGGGACCCCCGGGCGGCCTCGACCTGTTGGAGGGGAGACCGATGGAGAGCAAGACGGTGCCGGTCGTTCCGGCACTGCCGGCCGGCGGCCGTGCCGCCGAGGCCGCCGGGTAGGCCGGCGTGGTTCACGTGGAGAAGGTCGACGTGCCGGAGCGGCCGAGCAAGGGCGCGTGGGTGTCGGTGTGGCTGGCGTTCGGTGCCGGCATCGCGGCATCGCTTGCGGCGAACATCGCGCACGCCGGTGCCGGTGCCGGGGCGAAGGCGGTCGCCGGGTGGGCGCCGTTGGCGCTGCTGCTGTGCTCGGAGGTGATGACGCGGGTGCCGGCACCGCGGCACCGGCTGTTGAAGGCGGCGCAGGTCCTCGGCACGATCATCGTCGCCGGGGTCGCCGCGCTGGCCAGCTACCGGCACATGCGGGGCCTGGCCGTGGAGTACGGCGAGGACGACCTGACGGCGAACACGCTGCCGCTGTCCGTCGACGGCCTGGTGGTCGTGGCGTCGATCGGGCTGGTGGTGCTGTCGCAGCTGCGGCGCGCGGCGATCACGGCCGAGCGTGCCGCCGTCCTGGCCCGTGCCGCCGAGCAGGAGGCGTTCCTGGCTGCCGTCGCTGCGGCCCCGGTGCCGCCGCCCCCGGTGCCGGTGCCGCCGGCCGCCGTGCCGGTGCCGCCGCCGGACCCGGTGCCGCCGGACGGGGCCGACGAGAACGCGGCGGCGCGAAAGGTGTGGCGGGACTCCGTTGCGGCCGGGGAGCCGCTGACGGGCAAGGCGCTCGGCGACCGCTTCAAGCGGAGCGAGCGGTGGGGCCGGAACCGCATCGCGGAGGCGAAGGCGGAGCTCCAGGCCGAGCAGGATGCCGGCGGCGACGTCGCCGGCGAAACCGACCAGCAGGACGCCCGGGTGCCGGTCGGCGCCGGGGTCGCGTAGGAGGAGAGACAGATGGTGTCGATGGCGATGATCGCCGCCGAGCGGGCGGCGCGCTGGGACGACAGCCTGTACGCCTGGGTCATCACCCGGGACCGGGCCCACGAGCTGCGCGGCGGCGAGTCGGAGGTCGGGACGGCCGGGCCGCGCCAGGCGACGGAGGAGATGGTCGAGCGGGCCCGGACCGAGGGTCGGCCGTGGCGGATGCTCGACGAGGGCGACGTCGACGCGGGCCGGACGGGCGTCGGCCCGGAAGAGCGCGGCGTGGTGTACGAAGGGCTGATCTGGACGGCGGGGGAGCCCGGCGGCGACGAGGACTTCGGGCCGCTGTACGACTTCGGCACGCCGAACTACGGCTGCGTCGAGATCCAGTACCGCGACGGGGAGCGCTGGGATTCGTTGTAGTGGCGATCCGTCCGGTCGCAGTGGTTGAATGTGACCGACCCCGTCCCAGGGAGTCGTTCGGATCGCGGGACCGGTCAGAGGAGCCGTCGGGGGATAGCGCAATCTGACCGGGCCCGCACCGGGCACAAGAGCCCGGCACCCCGCTCAAGGGGTGCCGGGCTCTTGCGTGCCGGAGTTGCGCATCGGGGTGGGGGGTCACGGTGCCCGAGGCGCTTGAGTAACACGCCGACAACTCCTGAGTACCTGTACGTAGCACAGTGCCATGAGGCACTGCTAGCTTATAGGCCGGTCGAGTTCAGGCCGGCCTTCGCGTGGGGGAGCAGACAGTGCGGTGCTACGGGTACGACGAGACGGGAAGACAGATCATCGACGCCGAGGCGACGGTGATCCGTGAGGTCGTGAAGCGGGTTCTCGACGGGGACAGTATGCGGTCGGTCGTCGCGGACCTGCGGGCGCGGGAGGTCACGACGTCCGCCGAGCGGCCCTGGACCCAGCAGTCGCTGTCGCGGCTGCTGCGCAACCCGCGGCTGGCGGGGCTGAAGACGTACCACGGCGAGGTGGTCGGCGACGCGCCGTGGCCGGCGATCATCGACCGGGACACGCACGGGAAGCTGCTGGAGCTGCTGGACGCCCCGGAGCGGAAGCAGCCGCACGCGACGAACGTACGGAAGTACATGCTGTCCGGCGGCTTCCTGGTGTGCGGGTACCCGCTGCCCGACGAGAGTGGGCCGGGCACGCACATCGACGGGAAGCCGCTGTACACGCAGCCGAGCAACAGCGGCAAGCGCGGGTACGTGTGCCGGGCCGGCAGCCCCAGCTACGGGTGCGGGCGCATCCGGATCGCGGCCGAGAGCTTGGAGGAGGAGGTCGCCGCCCGGGCCCTGGCGCGGCTGGCGTCGCCGAAGGTGCGGGCGCGGCTGGAGCGTTCGATCGGCTCGGCGAAGGACGGCGGTGCGGCGATGGGGCAGGTGCTCCAGGCGATCGAGGACCGGCTGGCCGAGTCGGGCCAGGCGTACGCGCGGCGGGAGATCAGCCTGGTCACGCTGACGGCGATCGAGGCCGAGGCGAAGCGCGAGCAGAAGCAGGTGCGCGAGCGCCAGGCCCAGGCGGCGCGGTTGCAGGCGCTGCCGGCGACGACGCCGGAGGGCCTGTCCGAGTGGTGGGTCGACGCCCCGCTGGAGCGGCGCCGTGAGCTGCTGGCGCTCGTCCTGGACCGGATCATCGTGAAGCCGGCGACGCGGGCCGGCGTGGTGCACCTCGACGCCGACCGGCTTGAGTTCGTGTGGAAGTAGTGGGATGAGAGTGGTCCATATAGGGCTATCGGCGCTCGATCCGGAAACGTAACCACATTTCGAGATTCTTCTTTGACTGTCCACAGTTGATCTGTTGCCGTCCGTGTCGTCGTGCCTATGATCCCCTCTGTTCGATCCTTCAATGTCCCTGCATAGTCCGCCTACCTTGTGGGGTCACAGTGGGATGGCTAGCGCATGGAGACGGACGGGGAGCTGCACGGTGCATCGCAAGCGCACGATCGAGATCCAGAAGCTCGCGGAGAGGATCGAGGCCGAGCTGGCTTCGGGGCGGGTGGACAACGCCGACCTGAGCGACGAGCAGGCGAAGCAGGTCGTGGAAGTGCTGCGGCCGGCGCTGCCGGTCGAGCTGCCCAGCATGGCCCGCCGGGCGTTGCGCCGCACCGCGGTCTACGCGGCGGCCAGCCCCATGCTTCCGACGCTCCTCGCGTCGATGGCCTGCGCGTCGGTCGCGTGACGCGTTCCACGGTTTGGCGTACATAGATTATTGACGCCAAGATCGACTTTCGATTACAATGAATGTGTACGCACCGCGCGTACTGTGCACGTTCACTGTGGAGGAAGCGATGACCGCGACTGCTACCGCGAAGCGGCCGGCGAAGGGCAACAAGGGGCCGATGGTGCGGACCATCCCGGTCGCCAAGATCGAGGCGGACCCGGACCAGCCGCGCAAGCAGTTCACCGAGGAGGAGCTGGCCGAGCTGGCGGCGTCGATGCAGAAGCTCGGCCAACTCCAGCCGGTAGCCGTGCGCAAGACGGCGAAGGCGGGCCAGTACCGCCTGGTCGTCGGCGAGCGGCGCTGGCGGGCCGCCCAGCAGGGCGGCATCGAGGAGCTGCACGCGATGGTGTGGGAGATGGACGACGAGACGGCGTTCATCGCGCAGGTGGCGGAGAACGTCAACCGGCAGGACATGACGCCGATGGAGGAGGCCGCCGCCTACCAGCGCCTCGCGCAGGCCGGCTGGGAGACGGAGCGGATCGCCGAGCTGTTCGGCAAGAGCCAGCCGTACATCGGGTGGCGGATCGACCTGCTCGGGCTGATCGACGACGCGAAGCAGCTCGTCGCCAAGGGGCAGCTGCAGGTGGGCGTCGCCTGGTACGTGTGCCGGCTGTCGGCCGACCAGCAGCGGCGGTTCCTGGTGAAGTGGGCGCGGGGTGAGTTCAGGTCGGCGCGGGACGCCGAGGAGTTCGCGAAGGCGTGCAAGTTGGCGGAGGAGCAGGCCGGGTTCTTCCAGGTCGACGAGGAAGAGCACAGCGAGGAGAAGCAGGCGGAGGTCGTCGCCAAACGGAAGAAGGTGACGAGCAAGATCGACCGCCTGGCGGCGGCCGGCGAGATCCTGGCCGAGCTGGCGGCGATGGACGCGGAGGAGCTGGCGAAGGTCCTCGCCGGCGCAGACGGCGGCGTGGCGGCGTACCGGCAGCGGGTCGACCACCTGCGGACGGCGGCGGGGAAGGTGTCGGCGAAGCTGCGCAAGGCGCAGGCCCTGGCGGCGTCGGTGACGGTGGAGCTGGACCCGGAGGTCGTGGTGCAGGTGCCGGCCGAGGTGGTCGATGTGACGTCGGTGGGACCGATCAAGGTGGACCCGAACTGCACCTGGGAGGGCCACGCCAGCGCGGTCGACGAGGCCGGGTTCTGCCCGGTGTGCCAGCACTGAGCTGAGCGGCCGGTGACTGTGGACGCCCCGCGGGCTAACCCGCGGGGCGTCCCGCGTCCCGGCGATCCCTGTGCGGGTGCAGTGGGAGTGCGTATGCTCCGGGCGTGGGCGGCTGTTCGCGTGGAGAGCCCTGATGCCGGTCGTCGGGCCGATAGACCTGCCGCCCTGCTGGATCTGCCGGCGCGGCCGGGTCCGGGTGCGCCGGGGCGACCGCGACCCGGTGGTGCTGTGCCTGGCCTGCGACGGCGGGCCACTGGTGGACAAGGCCCGCCGGGTGCTCTCCGACGACCAGCGGCGGGCCCTGAACCTGTGAGGCGGCCTCACCGTGCCCGCGGGCTGTACGGTCGCAGTTTGACCGTGCGTGCTCTGTCAGATACAATGTTTATGTACGACCCCGGCTGTTGGAGGCGATTGGTGCGAGGCGAGTGGTCACGGTCCTGTGGGCGTGGCCGCTGCCGTCCGGGCTGGCCCGCCTGCGGCAGTCGATGCGGCGAGCGCAGGCCGAGCTGCACAGGCAGGCGCGGATGCTGAACGCGGTCCCGCTCGGGCCGGCGACCTACCAGGTCGCCCGACGTGCGGTGTTCGACACCCACGCCGGTCCGGCGCTCGTTGCGGAAGTCAGGGCAGCCCTGCTGCCAGAGCAACCGAACGGAGAGGGGGCCACTGTGCCCGCAAGCTGTACGGCCGCAATGCCGAACTGCGGCCACCGAGACGCGCGAGGTGAGATCGCGTGAGTCGGGACACGAAGATCGAAGAGGAGGCCCGCCAGGTCAAGGCGGCCCTTCCGGGCTACCTCGCAGTCCGCGACCTGGCCACCGCGGCGCTGACCACGATGGCGGATGACCTCGGCCTGGACCTGGGGGACCGGGACCGGCGCGACTTGGCCTACGCCGTGGTCGACGCGATCGACAAGGCAGTCGAGCTGCGCGGCATCGCGTTCGCATGCAGCGTCGCCGACATGGAGGTGGCCGCCAACGAGCGGTACCTGCTCACGCCGGCGAGGGAGAAGGCCAAGACCGACCCCGAGACCCGCAACGTGCTCGGCCACCTGGAGCAGCACGCACAGGGCGCGGAGAAGGTACGCAACGAGCTGACCGAGCGGCTGGCCCGCGTCGGCCGGGAGTGGCTGGCGAAGCGCCCGGCGGCGGCGATCGTGCCGCTGGCGGTACCGGCCGAGGCTCGCACCGAGGCGAAGGCGGCGGCGTAGGTGGCCGATGAGCCGCAGACGGCGCGGGACCGGGCACTGGCCCGGGCCCGCGCCACCCGGCGTGAGACGGGGGACGAGCCGCCACCGCACCGGGGTCGGCCGATGGTGGCCCGGCCGCCGGCGGACGCCCCGCCGGTCGACGACCGGGTGGCGACCCTGGCCACGAGGTACCTCGTCGACGGCTACAGCGCCGACGAGGTGGCCGAACGGCTCGGGGTCGACCGCAGATGGTGCCGGGGGATCGCCGCCCGGCTGCGAGGAGGGAGGTAGCCGATGACCGACCAGGTGGCGGCCACCGAGGAGCCCGTGGAGTGCGAGGACTGCGGACGGCCGCTGCGGACGCCGCGAGCCCGCGCCGAGCGGCTCGGACCGAAGTGCCGCCGCAAGTGGCTTGCGATGGGAGGAGCAGCGTGACCGCGATCGTGCGGATCCAGGAGGGCCTGTACACGCCGATGGTGGAGGCGAAGGCGGTCCTGCCGCTGCCGCCGCTGCCAGACGTCCGGCCCATCGACGTCGCCGGTGGCGGCGAGATCGTCGAGATGGAGCTGCTGACCGTGCGGGGTCCGGCCTCGGTCGTCGCGTCCGCAGTGGACGCGCTGGGCGCCTACCTGGACGAGCTGGTCCCGGTGATCGGGAAGCTCTACGACGACCACGAAGGGCCTCAACATGGAGGTTGAGTTGCAGCTGTTCACGAACCGCTACCAGCGGTTCAGGCCCGACCAGGGCGCGCCGGTCCGGACGACGGTCGGCAAGCCCCGGTTCCAGTTGCCGTACGACGTGGCCGGGTTCGCCCGGCTCCTCGCGCCGACGTACGGGATGCTGCGGATGCAGGAAGGGCCGTACCGGCTCATCTACCTGGAGCGGCTGGAGGCCGCGGGGGTGGATCTGATCTCAGAGCAGTTGGCGGAGATCGCGGACGCGGCCGGCAGTGACCGCCTGGTCCTGCTGTGCTTCTGCGACCTGAACGTGCCACCGCCGGACAACTGGTGCCACCGGCGCATGTTCGCCGCGTGGTGGGAAGACCAGACCGGCAACGAAGTACGCGAGCTGGACCGGCGGCGCGAAACGCCGGCAGCGACCTTGTTCTGACGACGAAGGAGTTCACGTGGAACTGACTCTTGACCGACCGGAGGCGAGCGTGCCGCTCGACTTCGACACGGCGCTCCAGCCCGGCGAGTCCGGGTACTTCTCCGGGGAGTGGCTGGAGTACGCGCACGACGGCGGCCGCCGGTTCGAGTCGGCGTATGCCGGCACGCTGGTCCGGCGGTGGAACGGCTGGGCGGTGTGGTCCTGCACCCGCGAGGTTGCCGAGGCGATCGTGACCGACCAGGAGATGTCGCGGCGGCACAACCGGGTGCTGCTTGCGCACTCGGGGCTGTCCGGCGAGAAGCTGGAGCGGTACCTGGACCAGGACGTGCCGCCGATGCGCTGGGAAGGCGACGTGATCGTGGTCGAGCGCGAGGCGCTCGACGAGGAGGACCTGCGCATCGAGCCGGACGAGCACGGCCGGTACGTGGTGATGGGCGGCCACTGGATGTGGGAAGAGGTGCCGGTCGACGCGGCCGACACGGTGCACGGGGTCGCTGAGCGACCGTAGCCGTACAGCTGGGGGCCGGTGCGCTGCGCCGGCCCCCTTCGCTTGGGCAAGATCAACGATGTTCCCGGCGGGAACACCGCCGGGAACAGACGGCCACAAGCGGCCACAATGGAACACGAGTAGACACATGCTGAGCAGGAGCGATAGAATTTGCCCAGCTCAGCGGGCTGCTTCGTGGGGGTTCAAGTCCCCCCTCGGACACCAGTCTTCGTGCGGGATCACGGGAGCTCACCACCCTGGTGGCTCCCGATGAGGACTCCGTGTAGCACTCGTACAGACATCGATGACCGGGTCTCCCGGCGTCTCACGCTGAGGCCGGGCGCCCGGCTCCGGCGGTCGCCATGACGGCCGCCCGGCAACCGCCCCGACGCCGGCTCGACGAGCAGCTCATCGGCGCGGTCATCCCCACCCCGCTTCCTCGCCCGGCACCGCCACCAGCTCCGATGCCGCAGCTGCCCGGAGCCTTCCCAGCTGCGCGGGAACCGGTCGATGAGCTTGTTTTCGACGTGGCACGGCCGGACGCCGACGGCCGGGTGGCGGCCCGAGCGCTGCTGCAGGCGCTGCGCTGGCCCGCCGGTCACCGCCTCCACATCGACGCCACCGGCGGCCTCCTGCTCATCACCGCCGCGCCCGACGGGACGCATGCAGTCGGCACCCGTGGGGCACTACCTCTGCCCACCGCGGCCCGGCAACTCTGCAGCATCAACCCGCATCGGCCGGTGCTGCTGGCGGCGATCCCGGCCCGCGATCTGCTCATCGTGCACCCCTCGAACACCATCACGCGGCTCCTCGCCGACCTGCACGCCGCCGTCCTCGGAGGCCCTTCTCATGCGGGCTGATCCGTCACGCATCGTCACCGCCCAGCAGATCCTGGCGTACCTCGGCCTCACCCCGGCCGACCTCGCCGCTCACCCCGACCCGGCGGCGCGTATGCCGACGCTCGCCGAGTACATACCGCGGGTCGCGGCCGCGGCCAGCCCGGGCACCCGCCGCACCTACGGCACCTACTGGAACCGCATGGCCGCCGCGCTCGGCCACCTGCGGCTGGACGAGGTGACCGCCAGCGACATGGAAGCCCTCATGCGTCAGGTCACCGCCACCGCCCGCACCCGACGCACCGGCCGGCAGGGCCGCCACGCCGGCGAGCACGTCATCGCGGCCGCCCGCGCCATATATCGCCGGGCCATCGCCGACGGCTACCTCACCGCCGCAGACAGCCCCGCCCACCGGGTGGCCAAACCCCGCCGGCTGCCCAATCCCCGCCGCGCCCTCACACCCAGCGAACTGCAGGACATCAACCTTGGTGGCGCGCACCAGCGGCAACGACGTCGTCCTCGACGCACTGCTGCTGCGCCTGCACACCGAAACTGCCTGCCGACGCGGCGGCGCACTCGCGCTGCGCTTGGTCGACCTCGACACCCGCCATTGCCTGATCCGCCTCACCGAGAAGGGCGGCACCCCTGCGATGGCAACCCATCACCCCGACCCTCGTCGAACGCCTCCTCGAGCACGCCCACGCCCGCGGCGCGGTCCTCCCTACCGACCGGCTGCTGCAATACCGCAACGGCCACCCGATCAGCAGCCGCCGCTACGACCACCTGTGGAGGCGGATCGGCGAACGCCTGCCCTGGGTGGCCGCGCAGGGAATCTCCATCCACTGGCTGCGCCACACCACTTTGACGTGGGTGGAACGGCACTTCGGTTACGGTATTGCCCGTGCCTACGCCGGGCATACCGACCGTCGTGGACCCGCCACGACCACCTACATCAAGGCGGACCTCAGCGCCGTCGCCGCCGCTCTGGCTGCCATGACTGGCGAACCCCACCCGCTTGCGCCCACTACAGCGCAAGTTCGTCGTTCGCGTTCATCCCCCGGTCCGGCCGACGTGTGCAAGCGCCGAGATCAGCCGACACAGGCCACGGGTCGGCCGTGCGGCGATCCCCGTTGAACAGCGATGCAGAACCTGCGCCGCGGGCACTACGAACTCGCCATCGACGCCCCGCCGGCTACGCGAGTCGCCGCCGCGTTCACCGAACTCGCCCAAGCGATCTGACCGCGGACCCGACCCGGGTTCAACATGTCCGCCGATCCGACAACGTACTGGCGCCCACTGGCCTGACCGCGAGCGCCGCGCCGCATCCTGTCTGGTGGAGCTGGTGTTCCGCTCCCGGCGGTGGGGCCCGCCGACCCGGTCTCGGGTGAACCGCGGTTGACCCGCCGCCAACGGTCCCTCCCTATTGGTGTTGACCGCCTGTCACGGGGAGGACACGTTGACCGTGTTCGTTACCACAGCTGCGTATCCCGTTGTGCGCCCGCCGCTCACTGCCGCCGTCGCATCCGATCGGTCTGGATCACAGCTGCGTACCTCGTTGCACGCCCGCCGCTCACCGCCGCCGTGGAGCCCGGTCGGTCCGACTATGAACGGCCGTGTCCTTAGTCTGGTCACCGCCCCGGCGGGGGTGGCCCGGTGAGCGGCGGCCTGTTCGGCGCGGTGGTCGTGGCGTCGGTGGCGGCGTTCGCGTTGGCGTGGTTGTCCGCGGTGGCCGGCTTCGGTGGCGGGGTGCTGCTGCTACCGGTGTTCACTGCGTTGTTTGGGCTGCGGGTGGCGGTGCCGATGTTGACGCTGACGCAGCTGTCGAGCAACGGCGCGCGGGTGTGGTTCAACCGGCGGGACGTGAACTGGCCGCTGGTGGGCTGTGGTTCGCTCTTGGGGCGGTGCCGTGCGCCGTCGCGGGGGGACTGCTGCTGGCCCACGCCCCGCTCGGGCCGCTCAAGCGGGTCCTCGGCGTTTTCCTCATCGCGGTGGTGCTTTGGCGCCGAGTCAATCCCCACCCGCGGCGGCCCGCGGACCGGGCGTTCGTCGGGGTGGGCGCGGGATCGGGGCTCGGGTCGGCGCTGCTGGGATCGGTGGGACCGCTGACCGCTCCGTTTTTCCTCGCCTACGGGATGACCCGCGCCGCCTACATCGGTACCGAGGCGGCCAGCGCCCTGGTCATGCACACTGCCAAGATCGCCGCCTACGGTGCTGGGAACCTGCTCACCGGCACCGTGCTCCTCTACGGCCTCGCGTTGACCCCGGCGACCCTGCTCGGCGCGTGGGCCGGTAAGAAAGTCATCGGACGCATCAGCGACCGACTGTTCGTGACCCTGGTCGAGATCGGCCTCGTCGCAGCCGGCGTGCTGTTCCTCCTCGGCTTCTGACCTGCCGCCCGCGCCATTCGCGCTTGTCAGATTCAGCGGTGGCGTAGCAGGCGTGCGGAGTTGGCGAGGATGCCGAGGTCGGGTACGGATTGGGCGGCTGCGGCGAGCATCACTGGCAGGATGCCGGTGGCGGCGAGGGTGAGGCCGAGGGCGTTGTAGCCGGCGGTGAAGCCGATGTTGACGCGGATCGCGCGGGCGGTGCGGCGGGCGATGCGTACGGCGTCGGCGACCAGGGTCCAGTCGTCGCGCATGAGCGCGATGTGGGCGGCTTCGATGGCGATGTCGCTGCCGGCGGCGCCCATGGCGATGCCGACGTCGGCTTGGGCGAGGGCGGGGGCGTCGTTGACGCCGTCGCCGACCATGACGACCCGGTGCCCGGCGGTCTGGTACTCGCGTACGACGGCGATCTTGTCTTCGGGGAGCAGGTTGGCGCGGTAGGCGATGCCCAGACGGTCGGCCAGCGGCGCGGCGGTCTGGGTGTTGTCGCCGGTGAGCACTTCGATGCGGGTCAGCCCGAGTCGCCGTAGTTGGGTGAGGGTGGTCTCGATCTCCGGGCGCAGGGTGTCGGCGGCGGCCAGCACCCCGATGAGTTGGTCGTCGGAGGTGACGGCCAGCAGCGTCTTCCCGGCGGCGGTCAACTGGCGTACGTGCGGGTGGTCGGCGGCGTGTGGCACCATCCGCAGTCCGCCGACGGTGACGGGCGTGCCGTGGATGCTGGCGCGCACGCCGTGGCCGGGGATGGCGGCGAAGTCGTCCGGCTCGGCCAGCGGCAGGCCGCGGTCGGCGGCGGCCGCGCGTACCGCTGCGGCGAGGGGATGCTCGGAGTAGCGTTCCGCCGAGGCGGCGACCGTGAGCAGGTCGGCCTCGGTGCGTCCGTCCAGGGGCACGATGTCGGTGATCTGTGGCCGGCCCGGGGTCAGGGTGCCGGTTTTGTCGATGAGCAGCACGTCGGCCTTGGCGAGCAGTTCCAAATATCGGCCGCCCTTGATGAGCAGGCCGCGCTGCGCTGCGGCGCCGACGGAGGCGAGCACGGCAACCGGGGTGGCCATCGCGAACGAGCAGGAGCAGGCCACGACCAGCACCGCGGCGGTGGCGAGGGTGTTGCCGGAGAGCAGGTACGTGGCGGCGGCCACGACGGCTACGACGGGCAGGTAGTAGGCGGAGAACTTGTCGGCGATGCGCTGCACCGGCGCCCGGTGAGTCTCGGCCTGCTCCACCATGGCGATGACCCGGCCGAAGGTCGAGTCACGGCCGACGGCAGTGGCCTGCACACGCAGCGCGCCGAGGCGGGCGAACGAGGCAGCGAACACCCCCTGGCCCGGACCGGCCTCGACCGGCATGGACTCGCCGGTAATCGCGGCTTGATCGATGGTGGCGTGCCCGGACAGCACGGTGCCGTCGACCGGGACCTGCTCGCCGGGCCGGACCACGACGATTTCCCCGACGCGGACCTGCTCCACCGGCACGTCGACCTCGACGCCGGCACGCTCCACCCGGGCGGTGCTCGGGGCGAGGGCGGTCAGTTCCCGCACGGCGCGGCGGGCCCGTTCCGTGGTGAACCGCTCGGCGTAGTTCGCCACGTGCATGAACAACACCACCACCACGGCGACCGGCCACTCGCCCACCGTGAGGGCGGCGATCACGCCGACGGTCATCAACGTGTGGGAGGTGACCCGCCGTCGCCACGCCGCCCGAGCGACGTTGGCGAAGATCGGGAAGCCGCCTGCGGCGACGAGCGTCAGACCCACCCAGAACGGCACCCGGTCGGTGAGCCGGTCGAACACCCCGAGCCATTCGCCGACCACGACGACCAGCAGCACCAGGCCCACCACCAGGCCGAACAGGGTCAGCACCGGCCGGGCGAACCCGAAACGGCCCGACGGACGGTCCGCCGGCGCGCATCCGTCGTCGCAACCGCAGCCGCCCATCTCGGGGGCCGGTGCCACGGCCGTGACGGGCAGCACGACGTCGCGTTTCGGCGACGCCGAAGGTGGTGGAAGCGTTTGGCTCATGGCAGCCCTCCCGGCACTCGCCCCCGCCGGCGACGGCCAGACGGGGTATTCGTTCATGCGGTTACGCTAAAACTTGGAGTCGACTCCAGAATCAACCCCGATCGGGAAGACGATCAGTGACATGCCCGACACCATCACACCGCGGACGACTTGGACGATCACCGAGGTAGCCCGCCGGACCGGCGTCACCGCCGACACGATTCGCTACTACGAGCGCATCGGCCTGCTGCCCGTCCCGCAGCGCACCGCCGGCTCTCACCGCCGTTACGGACCGGCCACCCTTGACCGGGTTCAGTTCATCCAGGGCGCGCAGCGGCTCGGCCTGACCCTTACCGACATCGGGAACCTGCTCGCCGTACGCGACACGGGCACATGCCCGTGCGAGCCCGCCGCCGGCCTGCTGCGGCGACGCATCAGCGACATCGACGCCGAGATGAGTCGGCTCGCCGCCCTCCGCGCCGAGCTGGTCACCATGGCCGACGCCCTACCCGCCGAAAGCTGCCCCAACCCCAGCCCAGGAACGTGGCAACCACCCCTGGGGCTGTCCCCAACCAGCCGGAGCGCTTGATGCAGTAGAAGGGCAGACAGCCCAGCAGGCCAGCGCCGACGTCGGCTCGGGCTGCGGACCGGTTTACCCGCCAACCCCGGCCCCCAGCCCTGCCCGATACCGTGTGGATCAACAAACCCGCAGATCTGCGGCCTGCCCATGCCCAGGTTGGTCGGTTTGTCCTGGGCATGGGCATAGCCCGACCGTTGACGCTGCCTCGAGTGTCCGGGCTGTGGGTGACGCTAACGGCTGTGCCGGGAGACGACGGCGGTCGGTGGCTTACTGGTTGGCTGGTGCCGGGGAGACCGGTGAGGGTTGGTCCCGCTGGCCACGGGCGGTGCTGATGATGACGTCGATGACGAGGAACGCGGCCAGCGGGATGCCGAACATGGGGATCACCCAGCCGATCGCGAACACCACCGGCACGCCGATGGCGATGGCCCAGGCGGGCAGCTTCTGCCAGGCGCCGCGGGCAGGTGGGGTGCCGACGATGGCGCGACGGTCGGCGCGGGTGGGGCGGCGTTGCCACCACATCCGGTATCCCCACACGATCACGCACAGCAGCCCGAGCGCGAGCGCGGCGAGCAGGATCTGGTTGGCGATGCCGAACAGTCGACCCATGTGCGCTTGGACGCCTAGTTTGGACAGCTGGGCCAGCAGCGGCCAGTCGGCGAAGTTGCTGCGGGCGACGACTGTGCTGGTGACCGGGTCGATGGTGGCGCGGTCCAGGTGCACCGGCCAGGTGTTGTCGACCTGGGTCACCGTCCACGCGCTGGCGGCGTCCTCGGGGATGCCGATCTCGACCGGCCCGGCCAGGCCGTGGTCGCGGGCGATGCGCAGCACGGTGTCCGCTGCGGCCGGGTCGACGGCGCTGTCCCCGCCGCCGGCGCCACCGTGGTGGCCGCCGCCGGCCGGCGGCGCGCCGCCTGCCAGGGCGGTGGCCAGCTGCGGCTGGTGCGCGTCGAGCGCGGTGAGAGCGTTGTCGAAGTTGCCGCCCGCGTACCGGGACCATGTCAGCCCGGTCGCGGACAGGACCAGTAGCCCGACGGCGATCCACACGCCGGTGGCCGCGTGCCAGCCCCGGGTACGACGCACGCCCTTCCCGGCGGTCAGGTCCGGCAGCAGCAGCCGGCGGGCTTTCGGATTCGCGCCGCGCTGGCGGCGCCACCACAACGCCAGCCCACCGAGGACCAGCACCCACAGCCAGCTCGCCGCGAACTCTGAGTAGTGGCGGCCGAGGTCGCCGAGGTGCAGGTTGCGGTGCAGGTCATCCAGCCAGGTGGTGGCCGGGGTGGAGCCCCACCACGTGGTCAGGGTGCCCTTCACCTCGGCGGTGTACGGGTCGACATAGACGGTGTGCTGTTTCTCGCCGAGCTCCGGCATGGAGAACACCACCTGGGTGGTGGCGTCGATGTCGCCGACGATGACACTCATCGGACTGCCGTCGGGGTGGGCAGCGCGGGCGGCGGCGACCTGCTCCGCGAGGGGCTTGGCGGTCGCGCCGGCGTGCGCCACCGTTAGCTTGTCGCCGTAGAAGAGTTGGTCGAGCTGCGGCGTCGCCGTGTACAGAAGGCCCGTCACTGCCGCGACCAGCAGGAACGGAGCGACCAGCACACCGGTGTAGAAGTGCAGCCGGACCAGCAGTGCGCTCAGGTCCGATGAGCGGCGGTTGGTGGACTGAGTTGGGGGTGGGGATGTAGTTGGTGCCTCGGCGGGCTGGTCGGAAACGTCGGTGACGGACATGGTTCCTCGTTCGGTCTCAGGGTCGGCCAGTGGCCGCCACGCTTGGTCCTGCGCACGACTGCACGCCGCGTCCCCACGTCACGGCGTGCCCGTCAGACGGCGGCAGGCTGCCGGCGCCCGTTGAATAGTCGATCGCCAGGGGCGGAAAGTTCCCCGCCACGGCAGCCCTGCATCGCGCAATCTCCGTCAACGAGGTCGGGGACTGGCCCCGCGCCCAACCGGGACCAACCAGATGCGCTCGGCTGCTGCAGGGCCGTCGCGCTGCAGCACGCACCGGCGCCCGACCCGTGAGGTCCGGTCTTGCTGTCCCGCCGCCTACCGTGGCATTCCGTCTCGGTGGCCGCTGGTGCCGCCGCAGCCGAGTTCGGGTTCGCCCGGTTCGAGGACGCCGGAACTATTCCCGCGTGACGGACGACTAGCAGAAGGTGCCGGGCACGCCGGCTGCCTTAGAAAGAGACGAAAAGGACGCCCTGATATGAATCGGTCCCTGCTCGCGAGAGCGGCCATCATCGCCGCTGCTGTCGCCGCCATCACCGTCGGGGTGGCTGGCCCGGCGTCGGCGCACGTCACCGTCAACCCGAAGGAGGCGACGCAGGGCGGCTACACCAAGGTCACCTTCCGTGTGCCGAACGAGAAGGACAACGCCAACACCACCAAGATCGAGGTCAACCTCCCGGCCAGCTCGCCCATCGGGTCGGTGTCGCTGAAGCCGCTGGCCGGGTGGACGGCGCAGACCGAGACGTCGAAGCTCGCCGCGCCGATCAAGGTCCACGACTCGGAGCTGACCGAGGCGGTCACGAAGATCACCTGGACCGCTGACGCCAACTCGGCGATCAAGCCGGGCCAGTTCCAGGAGTTCGACGTCTCCCTCGGCCCGCTGCCGGAAACCGACCAGCTCGTGTTCAAGGCCCTCCAGACCTACTCCGACGGCGACGTGGTGCGGTGGATCGACGAACCGACCAGCGGCGCCGAGCCGGAGCACCCGGCGCCCGTGCTGAAGCTGACGAAGCAGGACGCCGCCACTGCTGCCGCCGACCCCGTGGCCGTGGCCGAGACGAGCAACGACAGCGACAAGGACAGCAGCAACGGCAGTGCCTACGGCATCGCCGGCATCCTGCTCGGCCTCGCCGGCCTCGTCGCCGGGCTGCTCGCGTACCGCCGCGCCCAGCGCGGCTGACCCGGCGGACGCGCACCCGACCGCCGACCGGGCGCGGGCCGGCAGACGTACACCGGCTGCCGGCCCGCCGCATGGTGGTGCTCGCAAGACGATGCCAGGTCTGCGTGCTGACGACCCACCCCGCCACGATCAGTCCGGCCCGGCGGCGTACGTCAAGGGCAGCAACGACGCTCTGGAACAGCTGGCCGAGGCCCGCGACAAGGGCGACTTCGCCGCCCTGGTCGGGCTGGAGGAGAGCTTCGCGTTCAACCTGTCCGGGCACGTGTCCCACTCGATCGTCTGGAACAACCTCTCGCCCGACGGCGGCGGCCGCCCAGTCGGGGAACTGGCGGCGGCGATCGAGGAGCACTTCGGCTCGTTCGAAGGCTTCGCGGGTCAGCTGTCGGCAGCGACGAAGAGCGTGCAGGGCTCCGGCTGGGGCGTGATCGCCTCGGAGCCGCTCGGGCAGCGACTCATCGTGGAGCAGGTGTACGACCACCACGGCACCGTCGGGCAGGGCAGCAGCCCGCTGCTGGTCTTCGACGCCTGGGAGCACGCCTACTACCTGCAGTGCCGCAACGTCCGCCCGGACCACGTCGACCGGCTGTGGACCTGGTGAACTGGGCCGACGTCACCGCCCGCTTCGATGCCGCCCGCGCAGCCACGCCCAAGCTCTGACCGACGAGACGGGACCGGTTCCCATCGCGGCGGACCTCGTCCCACGCGCCGCCGGGGTCAAGGTCATCGCGGCAAGGCACCGCGGTGACCCCGCCGGCGCGGAGGCACTCCTCGCTTCGCTCGACTCGGCGCAGGCCCGCGCCCTTGGCTTCTACCTGCTCGCCGACCTCGCCCTCGGGCTTGTTTGGGCGCAGGCCGGTCAGCCCTGGACGATCTGGTCCGACAGTGCTGCGCGTGGTGCCCCGGTGACGCTCAGGATGCTGTCGAGCAGGGCTGCTTCGCCGCGCCAGGCGACGTGACCGTCCGGTCGGACGAGGACCGCTCCGGTGTGGTCGATGCCGCAGATGTTCAGGTAGCCGGCGAGGTTCGCCGGCGACAGCAGGTCGGGCAGCGGGTGGACGGCGACGGGGATGCCGTGTGCCCGCGCCCCGGTCACCGCCGCGTGCCAGGCTCCGGGGTCGCCGCCGGTGAGCAGGGTGAATCCGGCGCGGTCCAGGATATCGAGGGTGGATCGGGTGCGGTTCTGGTCCAGCCAGGCGTGGGGGAGTCGGTGGCCGGGTCGGCCGGTGGGGTTGAAGTCGGCGACCGGGTCGCCACCGGGAGCGGCGGTGCCGTCGGGCACCACGGCAGCCGAGGCGTAGTGGTAACCCAGGACGAGTCCTTCGCTGGGCCGACCGCGCGGGGGAGCGCTGGTGTGGTGGGCGGTGATCGTGTCGATCAGGCGCCGGTGGGACTCGATGGCGCTGGCCTGAGCGACCGGGCGGCGTTCGGGGTCGTAGGTGTCGAGTAGGGCGGCGCTGGCCCAGCCGTGGTGGACGGCGGCGAGTTTCCAGGCGAGGTTGTCGGCGTCGGCGATGCCGCAGTTCATGCCGAACCCGCCGTAGGGGGTGGTGACGTGGGCGGCGTCTCCGGCGAGGAAGACGGGCCCGGCGCGGAAGCGGTCGGCGACGCGGGCGGCGGCGTGCCACACCTGCCGGTCGACCAGTGTGATCGGCAGGTCCGGTAGTCCGGCGGCGGTGCGGATCAGATCGGTGCAGGCGGTGTCGTCGAGGTTGGCGAGACCGGGGTCGTCGCCGTCTGCGACGAGGTTGAACAGCCACCGGCGTTGGTTGTCGACGGCGAGGAATGCACCGTGCAGGCCCGGCCGGGTGATGGTGTACACAGCGCTGGGGCGGTCGACGACGTGCGGGCCGAGGTCGGCGTCGAAGAGGATGTTCAGGTTGTGCGACACCCCTGTGGGGCCGGTCATGCGTATGCCGAGCCGTTGGCGGATGCCGCTGCGGGCGCCGTCGGCGGCGACCAGCCAACGCGCGCGGATCTTCTCGTGCCTTCCGCCGCGCTTGAGCGTGGCGATGGTCCGGTCGTCGTCGATGCTCAGGTCGACCAGTTCGGTGCCGAAGTGGACGCGCCCTGGGTTGAGCCGTTCGGCATGGGCGCGCAGCAGGGGTTCGAGACGGTCCTGGGAGCAGAGCAGGGTGTAGGTGGGGCTCGGCACGGGCGGTCGGGAGTCGGGACCGGTGACGATGCGGGTGCCGTGCGGGTCGGTCAGGGTGCGGCCGGTGAAGAAGGCCAGGTGGTCGCGGGGCAGCCCGGCGGCGGTGATTTCCACCTCCAAGCCCCAGGATCGGTATATCTCCATGCTGCGGATGCTCAGGGCCCGGCCCTTGGGAAACGCGGCCGTCCGGGGGTGCCGCTCGACGAGCATCGCGGGGACGCGGAGCTGGGCGAGGCGGATGGCCAGGCTGAGTCCGACCGGCCCGCCCCCGATGACGAGTACGGGGATCATGTGGCCTCCTCGGTAAGGGCCGGTGGGGGTGCGGCAGCCGCACCCCCACCGGCCGGGCTGATTGGGTGTCGCTCAGGGCTTGAGCGCGGCGGTCAGCCGTTCGGTGTTGGTCTTGAAGACAGCGAGCAGTTCGAGGTCGGCGCCGGGGTAGTTGACGATGTCGACGCGGGTCGCGCCGGGGATGTCGGGGTTGGCGCCGGGCAGGTGCGCGTTGGCCAGTACCAGGGTCGGCTTCTTGGCGGTCAGGTCGGCGAGCTGGCTTGGGGTGACCGGCTGGGGCCCGTAGGTGCCCACCACCGTGATGCCGGCGAAATCGCCCCAGAACGCCATGAACAGGTGCGACGCCGCCGTCGGGGCCGGATTCGGCAGGGCGGCCTTCACCTGCTCGGACAGGGCCGTGTACTCGGTGTTGAAGGTGGAGATCCACGTGCCCGCGGCGGACGTGGTGCCGAACATCCCGGCGAGCCGCTGCACCTCGGCGGTGATTTTCGGCGGGGTGTTCTCCAGCTCTACGGGGACGAGTTTGCCGGAGCCGTCGGCGGCGTCCTTGAGCTTGGCGGCGAAGCCGTCGAACTCGGCGTAGAGGATGTAGTCGGCGCTGGCGACGGCGGCGAGATCGCTGGGCTTCGGGTCGTAGTCCGGTGGGTGTTGGACGCTGGGTGGTGCGATCACGGTGATGTTGGTTGCGCCGGCGGCCTTGGCCAGGGCGCCGACCCAGCTGGTGGAGGCGACCACCTTCGGCCCGTTCGCCGCCGCCGTCGACGCGCCGCTGCTGCTGGCGGGTGCCGGGTCGTCAGTGCTGCCGCATCCGCTGGCCAACAGGGACAGGGTCGCCACCGCGGTCAGCGCGGCGGTCCGTATCAATCGCATCATGTGCTCCTTCGGGAATCAGATAGGTGAGCAGGGTCAGGGTCCCCGCGACGAGGACGAGGACGGGGCCGGGCGGCTGGTCGAGCAGCAGCGCGACGGCGAAGCCGCCGCCGTTGCCGAGCAAGCCGAGCGCGACGGCCCACAGCACCATCGAGCGCAGGGAGCGGCCGAGGTTGCGGGCGCCCAGCGCGGGGAGGATGGTCAGGGCGTCGACCAGCAGCGCCCCGGTGAGTCGGATCGACGCGCCGATGGCCACGGCGACGACGACGAGCAGGGCGAGCAGCAGCGGTCCGGCGGCGACTCCGGAGCAGAGGGCGAGTTCCCGGTCGAACAGCAGCAGCGCGAGCTGCCGCCGCCAGCGCCAGAACAGCAGGTGGACGACCACGGTGAGTATGCCGAGGACAACGAGGTCGATCTCGCGGGTGGCGAGGATGGAGCCCCACAGCAGCTCGAACGCGCCGGTGGCGTTCACCCCGGACACGGACAGCACGAGCAGTGCGGCGGCGATGGCGAAGGTCATCAGTAGGCCCATCGCTCCGGGTAGTCCGGCGGGCCGCCGGGACAGCGGCGCCGCGCCCGCGCCGGCGAGGGCGCAGGCGGCCAGGCCGCAGAGCATCGGGTCCAGGCCGGTGAGCAGGCCGACGGCGATGCCGAGCAGCGCCACGTGCATCATCGCGAACCGCACGGCGATGATGTCCAGGCCGATGATGAAGACCCCGACGATCGGCAGTCCGACGGCGGCGATCAGCAGGCCGATTCCGGAGCGCTGTACGGCGGGCAGCGCCAGCAGGTTGAACAGTTGGTCCATAGCTCAGATCACCCGCAACCTTCCGGCGGCCATCTCCGCCACCCGGTCGCAGGCCCGCGACATCGCCCGGTCGTGGGACACCACGACCACGGTGACCGGCAGCCTCGCGAGCAGGGTGGCGATCTGTTCCTGGCCGTCGAAGTCCAAGGCGGCGGTTGGTTCGTCGGCGAACAGCAACCGGGCCCCGGCGGCGACCGCCCCGATGGCGCGGGCCAGGAATACCCGTTGCAACTGCCCGCCGGAGAGGGTGTGCAGCGGGCGGCGGCCCAGCCCGGCGACGCCGAGCCGGGCGGCGGCGTCGCGGGCCGCCTCTGGGTGGCCACCGCTGTCAAGCAGTTCGTCGACCAGCAGCGGAAACCGGCCCGGCGTGAGGCGTTGCGGCACCCAGGCCACGTCGCGGCGTCGACGCGCCCACTCTGCGCTGCGCCGCGCCCCGACGCCACCCACGGTGACGGTGCCGCCGGCTAGGGGATGCAGTCCAAGGGCGGCCCGCAGCAGAGTCGTCTTGCCGGAGCCGTTGGCGCCGGTCAGGGCGACGTGCTCGCCGGCGGCGACGTCGAGGTCGACCGCGTCGACCGCAGTGCGCCGGCCGTAGCGGCAGGTGACGGCGGTGAACGTGACGGCGGCGGCGGTCACGCTTCGACCCCGCCGGTGAGCTGTTCGACGCAGATCGCGTCCGCCCCTGAGCCGGCGCCGCCGGCCACGGTCACCCCGTCCAGCGGCGGACCGTCCACCCGGCTGTCCACCACTAGATCGCTACGCACCGGCAAACCCGGAGTGCGCTACGTTGATCGCCCACATGCACCAGTAGTCGGGTCGCGTTTGACTGCGGTTCCCTCGATTTTCGGGATTCGCCATGGATGACCTGCCGGTCCGCGTCGCGTCCTTCGTCACCGACCGGGTCATCCCCGCCGAACCCGTGCTCCTCGGCAGTGGAGCCGACGCCGCGCAGACCATGGCCACGCTGCAGTGTGCGGCCCGCGCCGCCGGACTGTGGGCACTGCCCTGCTCAAGCGCCTCGGCGGCCAGGGCCTCGACCTGACCACGTACCCACCACTTGCCGAAAGTCTTCGAAGCCGCACCAACATCGCCGCCGCCCGCCCCTCACCTCCGCCAGCGTCGACGCGATCACCATCGATGGCGATACCCGCATCGCCGTCGGCACCGTCAAGGTGGTGACCGCCCGCGCCCTGCACGCGGTCGTGGACCATGCCATCCAGGTACACGGAGCGGAAGGCCTGACCGACGACACACCGCTGCCGGCGCTGGCCTGCGCCGCCCGGATCCCCGACGGCCCCGACGAACTGCACATCACGACCGTGACCCGCCGTCTGTTCGCCCGGACTCCCTGACGCCTACCAGGGGTGCTCGTCCACCCTGTACCTGCCAAGAATGCCATCTGGGCAGCTCAGGCGGCGTGCTCGTATTCGTGAAGGACACCACCGAGGCGGTCGCGCCGGTGGATGTTCAGCCGGGCGAGTTGGTTCGGGTCGGTGATTGGTTCGGGGAGCGGCTTCAGCGGCCGGAGGTTCGCGATCCCCTGATGTGGTCGGTGTGGGTTGTAGAACCACTCGTACTCCCGCAGCGCATGTAGCAGATGCCGATGGTTCCAGATCAGCGTGCGGTCCAGCAGTTCGCGGCGGCAGGTCCGCACCCACCGTTTTATGATCGCGTTCATCCGGGGTACCTGGACGCCGCTGAGCACGACCTTGACGCCGGCGTCGGCCAGGATCGCGTCGAACAGCGCCGGATACTTGCCGTCCCGGTCCCGGATCAGGTATTTGACTTTCCCGCCGGTGCCTTCGAGATCCATCACGAGGTTGCGTGCGGCCTGGCCGACCAGGCTCCCTGGCCGGGCGCAGCACCAGGCCTGGATCGACCGTAGCGTGCGGGGCCGGCCGCGCCGCCTGGGCCGCGACAGCGTGGCGTGGCGGCGGGCGATCAGGTCACGGTGCCACTTAAGGATCGTGTCGGGGCTGGGCCAGCAGCCGTAGGCGCCGCAGGGTCGTCCTCGGCAGCGGGTGCAGCAGCGCGGCCAGCCACGCCGATCGACCGGCTCGAACCGGACCCGTTGCCCGCCGAGTTGGCGCTGCAACACCGCAAGTTGGTGACGCAACGACAGGATCTCGATGTCCCTTGTCGCGGTCGCCACCAGGCAGCAGTCGCAGCACCGTAAACGCGTTCGTGATGCCCAGGTAGGCCAGTCGCAGCAGCATGAGGCGGCATCATCGCGTAGTCATCGATGACGATGGTGGAGGGCGTAGCCGTCTAATTCAGACACCGGTACAGCCCGAGCATAGCCGTCAGGTGCCGAGCATGACCGAAGCCCGACCCTCGAAACCGCAGCTCACGAGTGGTGACCGAGTATCGGAGATAGGACAGCCTTTCGAGCACGATCTCGGAGGTGGTTGATGGGACGTCCCCCGGAGGTCTTCGTCCAGCCGGTCACGATGTCTGAGGGGCAGCGGCTGCAGCGGATCGGGCGGACGTCGAAGGACCTGGTGAAGCTGCGGCGGGCGATCGTGGTGTTGATGTCGGCGCAGGCCAGAGCATCCCGGACATCGCTCACTGTGATTATCGGGTGGTCCTTGTTAGCCTCGCAACGAAGATCGTTGCTGGCCGTTGAGGAGGCCTTGGTGTCCGACGTTCAAAAGATTCGCCAGCCACAGTGGTTCGACTTCGTCGCGTTTCGTCAAGACGTTCGCGCTGCCCTGGCCGACGCCACCGCGGCGCTCGTCATCACCCTGGCCGTCTTCTTCTGGCTCTACCAGCGCATCGAGTCCGGTTCGTCGATGACGCTGCAGGTGATGCCGATGCTGGCCGACGCCGACAAGTACTGGATGTACTGGATGTGCGAGGCGTTCGGATGGTCCGGCCTGCTGTGGGCGTGGATCACCGTGATGCTGGGGCTGCTCCGCTCCAGCCGTCACCTTGACTGGCTGCCGGTCTCCGTCGCCCGGATCGAGAAGTGGCACCGGACCACCAGCCTCACCACCATCGCGCTGATGTTCGGCCACGCGTTCTGGCTATTCGCCGAATTCGTCCGCGACAACGAGGGCCGACGCGGCTGGGGCGGGCGGACCTGGAGTGCGTTCGTCGACACGTTCGTCCCGGGGGCGTATGCCAGCGGCACGGGAAAGGTCGCCATCTTTATCGGGCTGCTCGCCTTCTACCTGGCCATCCCGCTCGGCCTCGCCTTCTACACGCGCAGGTCGATCGGCGCGCGGATCTGGCGGGTGCTGCACGCCTCGATCCTGGTGGTGTACGTCCTCAGCGTCTGGCACACCCTGCTGTACGGCACGAACGTGTGGTACGACGGCTGGTTCCGCACTACCGTCTGGCTACTCCAACTGCCCGTCGCCGCCCTGCTGCTGACCAGGCTGCTGGCACCGGCGCGCCGCCCCGGACAACGCAGGCTCGACCTGTTGGGACGCGCCGTAGCCCGCAGCTGCGCCGCGGCGACCATCGTCATGGTGCTCGCCGTGGCCGCCAGTGGGCGTGATGGCGGGCGCACTCCCGGTGCCGATGGCGCCGGACTCAACGTCACGCGCACCATGGTCTGGATCGGGCTCGTGGTGTTCATCGCCGCGGTCACCGCGTTCGTGTACCGAGCACAGCGCATCACCCCCTCACGACAGACCAGGACGGAGCGCGAGGAGGTCGAGAGTTCGCCCGTGTGATGCCGGGTAAGGGCGCTCCGTGTGTCATCGGAGGACGCGGCAGGCGACGGTGGTGATGTGAGGTTCGTCGGGGTCCTGCCATGAGCGTGCCGTGGCAGGCACCGAGTCTGCCAACGGCCGACCCTGGTAGAGCCCATTAGGGATACGACTACACCGACATGCGGAGATGGCTCCGTGGCCAGGGCACCACCCCACGCATCGCCCGCCGCGACGCCGAGCGGTATGCCCGGCTGAAGCGGGAGATCGCCGCTGCTGGGATCGCTCCTGGCAACTATGCGAGGGCGAAGACGGCCCTGATCCAGGCGCTGATGGACCGGGCACGGGCGGAAGGGCGCACCTCCAAGCTCTGCGGTGCTCGCGGGCGCGAGCGGACTCGGGGTGGTCGCGACGTTCACCGCTGGCCTGACCGAACGCAGCAATCTGAGCGAAGACGCGGCTGTGGGCCCTCAGGATACTGAGTCCGGTGCTGGGCTGGGGGCGGACTGCCTGACGGCGACGAGCATCGTGAGTCTCTGGAGGGATCGAGTGATCAAACTGATGCGACGTGCCGGTGTCGTCCTGGTGACCGCCGCCGTGGCGGTCGGCGTCGCCGCCGTGCCCGCCAGCGCCCACGTGGTGGCCACGCCCAACACCGCGGGCACCAAGTTCTTCCACACCGAGTTCCGGGTCGGGCATGGGTGCGCCGGCTCGCCGACCACAGCCGTACGGGTGCAGATCCCCGAGGGCCTGCACCTCGTCACCCCGGATCCGGTGCCCGGCTGGGAGGTCCGGGTGACCCGGGCGGTCGGCCAGGGTGTCGGCTACGGCCGGATCACTGAGGTGGCGTGGGTCGGCGGACCGCTGCCCGACCACGACGTCCAGCTGTACGGCCTGGGCTTCCGGATTGACGAGCAGGCGCCCGAGGTGCTGTGGTTCCCGACCATCCAGGAGTGCGAGGTGGGCGAGACCCGTTGGGAGCAGATTCCGCCCAGCGTGGCGGAGTGGCACAGCGTGCCGAGCCCGGCCCCGTACGTGATCAACACGGCCTGGTAACACGACCGGCGGTTGTGCCGCCGGTGCCACCCTCGGGGGACCTCGTCCGCAAGGGGACGGTCACCACCATCCGCTCTGGGCAGGCGACCCCGAGGGTGGCGGTGCCGGCCCGGGGCCGACACCGCGGTGGCCTGACCTCCGTTCTGGACGCCCGGCCGCGCGTCGACGGCGGCTGGGCCCCCGGCGGTGAAGCGTTGACGCCGAAGACATGGAATGTAACGATGCTCGGCCCCGGCACCTCAGGCCGTCGCCCGTACCACCCCTAAATGACCTCCATCCAGCGTTAGCTCTAGTTATAGATATCGATATGTGGTCTGTTCGGCATGCTGTCGACTAAGGTTGATGACGTCCAGATCACGACGTGGGCGTTAGCGGCCAAGGCTGGTGACCGTGTGGCCGCTACGGCGTTCATCGGGGCGACCCGGCCCGATGTGGTGCGGTTTCTCACGTATCTGATCGGCGTCCGTGAGGCGGAGGATCTCGCCCAGGAGACCTATCTGCGGGCGATACGCTCACTGCCCCGGTTCGCTGCTCGCTCGTCGGCGAAGGTGTGGCTTTGGCGATCGCCCGACGAGTGGTCGTGGACCACATCCGCTCGATCAAGGCGCAGCCCCGCATCACAGATTGGGAGAGTGGCAGATCGCCGCAGAGGGGGCCCACGCTCGACACTCGTCACGGCTCGAGGACCACGTGCTGCTGCGTCAGCTGCTTTGGGACCTGCCACAGGATCGGCGGGAGGCCTTTATTGCGACCCAGGTGAGCGGCCTCAGCTACGCGGAGGCCGCTCTGGTGTGCGACTGCCCTGTCGGGACGATCCGGTCCCGCGTTGCCCGTGCTCGCAAGAGCCTCGTCGCCGCCCTGCAGGCACGCGAAGGTCCCTCCAACGGTGAGCTGCCGGAGCGTCCGGCAGTTGGAAGTTAGCAGGTGTCACTCCTGCCCCTGACGGTTCTGGTGACGGCGGCATCCTGCAGCGGGCAATCGGCGCAGACGTGAGCGGCAGGGAGGCGATAGCAGAGGCAGCAACTCCGGCGGGTGACGCTGTCGACGATGAGCCCTCCGTCCTCGTCCACCGTGTGTCGCGCGGCGTCGCGTAGCAGCGGCGTGTCCAGAAGGCGAGCGGTGATCCGGCGTACGAAGGCATGGGACGGGCCGCCGCTGAGGGCGCGGGTGGCGCTGACGAGCATGGAGGCGCTGTTGCCCAACATCAGGCCGTGGGCGAGGCCGGCAGTCCGGCGGAGGGCCGCGTGCATCGGGTAGACATGGTCGTCGATGACGGTCTGCATGAGCAGTTCGGTTGTGGTGTTGTCATCGGCATGCCACCCATGGTGTCGGACGAGCGCGAACCGGGCACGTCCATCCGTGCCGTGCCGGCATCGCAGGTTACGCAGGTCTGGAATGATTTGGCCGACCGCGATCGCGCCGAGGGTGATCGACCACAGGCGCAGCGTGTGATCCAGGTGCATCGCGGAGGCTGCGACGCGCCGTTCGCAGTCGTCGAGCAATCGTCGATATGCCGCTCGCCAGCCCAATGAGATCCCGAAGCCGTCGCGTGCGCGCAGGCTACGCCGACGGGTACGGTCGTGGCTGCTTCCGCGCCGCGCGTGGCTGGACCGAGTCGCAAATTCACGCGGTGGAATCCGCCAACTCCTGTACTCGGTCGGACTTGCGGTCGCTGCCTCGGTTTTGGCGATCTCGGCCTTCGCGTTCAGCTACCCAGGTCTACTGCTGTTCGCCATCATGCTTCTCGGAGCGCTGATATGGTGCCGCAAGGACAACGGGTATTGGTGAACGACGTGATAGGTGCGTACGGCTCCACGCTGACGGAACCACGCATGATTGCCTACTTTCGGGCCGATGAGCCGCCGCGCGAGTGGCTGGACTCGGCTGCGCACCAATTCTGGCCGGATGTGGACTTCGGCAACGCGGGCGTACGCCGCCTCGCCGATCACGGGATCGGCACCGCGCGGTGACGGATCGTCCGCTGCTGTTTCTCGACGTGGACGGGACGCTTCTGCCCTTCGGCCGCGCCGCGGGCCCGATAGGCAATGACGCCAACCCTCTGCTGGCATGTCTCGACGCCCACACGGCCGCCGGCTCGCCGCGTTGTCTTGTGATCTCGTGTGGGCTACGACCTGGATGGCCGAGGCAAACGAGGTGCTCGCACCACGGCTCGGCCTGCCCCAACTGCCGGTTGTCGACTGGCCGTACGACGAAGGCGACGGCGGTTGGCTGCACTGGAAAACGCGCCGCCTCGTCGAGTGGGCCGCAGGACGCCGGTTCGCCTGGGTGGACGACGAGATCACCGACGCCGACCGGACGTGGGTAGCAGCGAACCACAGCGCTTCCGCGCTCCTGCCTCGCGTAGACCCACGCCGCGGCCTCACCGACGCGGACTACCAAGCGGTCGCGCGATGGCTGAACGAGGAGGACCTGCAACGCAATCACGATTCGATGACCGAATGGACACTGCGGACAGGGCGTCCAACGGTCAGGACAATTGCAGGTCGGCAGCGATTCTGGCCATGTAGTTAGGGTTCAACTCGGGCCTCGGACACGTTATTTCCACACGAAGCGTGATGGTTCTTCGTGTTTTGCCTGATCCCCGTCCTGTTGGGCGGGGATTTTTGCTGTGGCGGCGAGGCCGCTTCCCTGCGGGTGGAGCGTGTAGATCGCGGTCTCGGCTTCGAGGGTCCAGGTGTGGTGGTCACACACGATGATCATGTTGTTGGTGCGCAGGTAGGCGGCAACCTTGTCCGGGTCGGGGCTGCGCAACGCGGGATGACTGCTCTGTCGCCGGCTATGTCAGTGCGTTCACCACCCCTCGCGGCCGAACTGGGCGTGGGCGTCAGCGGTTGAGATGATGCGGTTATCTGCGGAGGTGCGAGCGTGCGGTCCTGGCTCGCCGAGCGCGTCGGACCGACGGGGCACCTGCTCGCCACCGACGTTGACGTCTCGTGGATGGCCGCGACGCGGACTACGAGGTCTGCTGCCACGCGGCGCCGGTCCACCGCCGGGGGACGGATTCGACCTGGTGCACGCGCGGCTGGTTCTTGTGCACGTCCCCCAGCGCGCTGCGGCGCTCGCCGCCATGGCCTCGGCGTTGCGGCCCGGCGGCTGGTTGCTGGTGGAGGAGGCTGACCCGATGATGCAGCCGCTGCTCAGCCCGGACGAGTCGGGTCCGGCCAAGCGTTCCCTGCCGAGACCATGGTCACCGCACTGTTCTCGGCAAGACCCGGCCGGTGGGACCCCGTGGTTCCCGTGGCCGTGTCCGGCGAGTGGCCCGACGACCCCGACGAGCGCGCGGAACTGCTCGCGCGGCGGGACCCGGTGTGCGGCGACCGCGACCAGGAACTGGTCTTCATCGGCGTCGGCCTCGATGCCGAGCGGCTCCACGCGGCGCTCGGCGAGCACGGCTGGCGGGAGCTATCCGATCCGTTCCCGCGGTAGGGACCTGGACGGCCCTGCACGCCCACGGGCACGAGGAACCCCGGCTGGGGAGTCCGCCGGGCGCGACCGGTGACGGTGCCATCGCGTCCGTTGCCCCCACGGCCCCCGCCCGGCTTGTGGCCGATGGTCGGGGGCCGTGGGTGTGGTTGCGGTGTCAGCCGACCTGGATGGTGTAGCTGACGGTGGGACTGGCGACTCCGGAGCCGCCTTGCGTGGTGGCCTTGAACACCAGGGTGTAGGTGCCCAGCGCCGAGAACGCCCAGTTGCCGTGGGCGTGCGTGCCGGCGCTGATGCCCCCGGGCCAGGTGGAGACCGGGCAGCCGGCGGCGGTGTTGGAGTTGAGCCGGTAGGTGGGGGTGCCGAAGGCGTTGGTGGTGTAGAGGGTGAATCGGCCACCGGCGGGGACGGAGGAGACGCTGACGAGTTCCATCTTGATCGGTCCCTGGTCCGCCGGCACGTCCTCGGTGTTCCAGCCGGCCCACAGCAGGTTGGTGTTCTCGGCCTGCGGGGCGACGTAGGCGGTGGAGCCGGCCGTGCCGAGGCAGTTCCAGGCGGATCCGCTGGGCACCGTGATGGCGGAGCTCGACGGCAGCCGCAGGGTCGTGCCCGCCGGGGTGAGGTCGTCGTTGGCGGGGTTGTACGTCCTGATGTCGAGTGTGAGTGCGCCGTTGGCGTAGTCGATGTCGAGGATGTCGACGTGGCCGGCCTCGATGGTGGCGGCGGACGCTGGCGCGGCGGCGAGACCGATGACGGTGGCGGTGACGGCGGCGGTTACCGCGAGCAGCCGCTTGGTGAGCCTCATGACTGATGTCTCCGTTCTACCGGCCGGAGGCCGGGCTGGGGTTGCGGGTCAGGACTGGACCTGGAAGGTGAGCCACGCGGGTTCTGAGGTCACCCGTTTGCCGGTGGTGGACAGGATCCCGGTGGCTTCGACCTTGATGTGGTAGGTGCCGGCCTTCTCGAACGCCCAGTTGGCGTGCAGGTGGCTGCCAACCGGCCTGGTGATCGCATCGGGAAGGCCGTCTTCGCTGTCGACGAGCACGTTCGGTGCGCCGACCGGATCGGTGGTGAACAGGCTGAACCCGTCCGGACCGATGACCCGGGTGACCCTGATCTGGACGCTGTCGCCGCCGAAGGTGCCTGCCGCCACCTCCTCGGTGGCAAGGCCCGGCCATAACAGGTTTTCGTCCTGGACCTCGGGGAGGATGTGGACGGTGGCGCCGGGAGGGCCGAGGAACCCGTACCTCGGGTCGTCCGGCACGGTCATGGCCGCCGCAGGCTTGACGACGAACACCACGTCGGCCGGGTTGCGTTCCACGTCCGGGTAGATGGTTTCGTCGTGGACCGAGATCTTGAGTGCGCCGTTCTTGAAGGCGACGTCAACCGCGTCGACGTGCCCTTGGGACAGCACCACGGTGCTGGCCTGGGCGGGTGCGGCCCAGGCCAGCACCCCGGCGGTCATCGCCGCCGTGACGGCGGTTTGTGCCGACATCCTGGCTCGCATGCAACTCCTTCCTCACGTCCGTGACACCGTGTCGCAGGTGATGGAAACGATAACCGTTTCCATATGGCTGTCAAATGGCCTGGTCCGCTCTGCGGCGCAGGGGTGTGGCGACGGGCCGGCCCACCCCTACGTCCTATGGGGAGCGTCTGGTGTGCGTGCCGCCGGGGCCGGTCATCTCGACACGGCGTCGAGGGGCGTGCTAGCTTCCCCGCAACCGACATCGGTTTTCATTTTAAACTTGGAAGGAGGGGAATGCGGGCGAGAAGACTGAACCGCCTTGCCGCCGCTGGCACGCTCTTGGCACTCGTCGGCGGCCTGGTGGTGGCTGTCCCCGGCCCCGCTTCGGCACAGCAGAGCGTGGTGCTGTCCGTAGGCCACGTCGATGCGGCCGATGTGCAGTACGCGGACGGCCAGTTGGCGTTGAAGGTCAACGACGACACCGCGAAGCCGGCGGTCAGCCGAAACCCCCGAGACGTGGTGTTCCAGGTACTGCCGCAGGCCGCGGTCGAGGTGCCGGACATGCCGGAGTACGCGTTTCTCGGGCCCGCCGGCTCGACGGTGTGGCTGCTGCCGATGACGCAGGATCCGAACCTGTTGTGGCCGGGGTGGAACACCACCAGGCTCCCGTCGGGAGTGTTCAGGGGTGAGAAGGTCAGCCTGAGCCTGGTGGACGTCTCCGGACCGGGCCGCGTCTCGGTGTTCATGACCGACCCGATCGGTCTGCCGCTGATGAAGTTCCGCAGCGACGACGGGCTGCCGGACACGATCGACGTACCGGTCGGCACGCACGCCCACGCCAACTGGGTGTTCAGCGCGCTGGGAAGCTACACGTTGACGGTCCGCGCCGACGCCACGCTCACCGACGGGCGGCAGGTGTCCACCGGCCCGGTGGCGTACCGGTTCGTGGTGGGTGACCTGCCGGATCCCAATCCGCCGGTGCAGTTGTCGATCCAGGGCCTGCAGCCGACGTACGCGCCCGCGGCGACGGTGACGCTGACCGCGGTCCAGACCCCGGCCGGCGACCTGAGCCGCTACCGCTGGTTCAGCAAGTGCCCTGGTACTGCGGAGTTCACCGCGGTACCGGGCGAGGCCTCGGCGACGTACTCGTTCACTGCCACCTCCGGGCTAAACGACTGCCAGTACCTGGTCCGGCTGTACCGCGACGGTGAGGTCGTCGCGGCGGAGAGCGGACCGGTGACGCTGACGGTCGATGACGCCGGCGCGCCGGTGCCGTCGCAAACGATTACGGTCACCATCGACGGGACACAGGGGGCGTTGGTCGTCAGCGTGGACCCAGACGACCGGACGGTGAGGCTGCCGGTGGTCGTCTTGTCCTCGGCCGGTGATCGGTGGCAGAGCAGCGGTGACCTGCGTCCGGTCACGGTGACCGACACCCGACCGGGCGCGCCCGGCTGGAACGTCGCGGGGCAGTTGAGCGACTTCGCCTCCGGGGCCGCACGGGTGGGCGGCAAGTACCTCGGCTGGGCGCCCATCGTGCTGGCACAGGCGAACGGCCAGGGTGTGGTGGCGGGCCCGGTGGTCGCGCCCGGCTTCGCCTCCGGCAACGGCCTGGCCGCCAGCAGCCTGCTCGGCTCCGCACCGGTCGGTGCCGGACGGGGCACGGCCCGGCTCGGTGCCGGGTTGAGCCTGGAACTGCCCACCGAAACCGGCGCGGGGCAGTACACCGCGACGTTGACCCTGACTGCCATCTAGATCCATTTCATCGTCTCGGCGGCTCCGGCGAAGGTCGCGGCCGCCGAGACGACGAAATGCTTGAGGACCTGACGGGCGGCCGGCGTTCGTCAGCCCGCACGGCCGGTGGTTCGCCCCTGACCACATCTCGACCCGAACGGACCTGCTGCCTCGATCATGCGCTCACCTCTCGCCATCGCTGTCGGCGTCATCCTGCTCGGCATGGCCCCGTCGCCGGCCCCGGCAACCACACCGACGCCCCCACCGCCACCCCCTGGCCGTTCTTCCACCGTCGCAGGGACGGCCGTCACCTGGGGAGTAAGCCCGTCGAGCCCGAAGGGCCCCAACGGACGCGCGATGTTTACGTACAAGCTGGACCCCGGTGCCAGGTTGACCGACTACGTCGCCGTGACGAACCACTCCGCACGCCCGATCACCCTGAGCGTCTACGCCAGCGACGCGGTCACCACGCCGCAGGGCGGCTTCGACCTGCTACCCGCGGTGCGACGGCCGGTCGACGTGGGTTCCTGGGTCAACCTCACCGCCCGGACGCTGACCATCCCATCGACGTCGCGGGTGGATGTCCCGTTCACCGTCACCGTGCCGGCCAACGCCACCCCGGGTGATCACGTCGGCGGCATCGTGGCGTCCCTCGCGGCCACGACGACCGACGCCCAGGGCAACCGGGTGGCGGTCGACCACCGGGTCGGCACCCGCATCTACCTTCGGGTCACCGGCGAACTCCGGCCGGCACTCGCCCTGGAAGACGTGCGGATACGGCACCACGGTTCACTCAACCCGTTCGGCGGCGGCGACGTCACCGCGACAGCCACCGTTCGCAACACCGGGAATGTCCGGCTCGGTACCCAGCCCATGATGGACGTCGCCGGGCCGCTCGGCCTGGGCGCCGGCACCGCATCCGGCACCGCACTGCCGGAGATCCTGCCCGGAGGCGCGGTAAGGACCACCGTGCGGCTGTCCGGGGCGCCTCCGCTGTTCCGGCTGGCCGTCACCACCGCGGTCACACCGACAGCCGTCGACGGACAGGTGCTCGACCCGCCCCCGGACACCCCGTCCCACCGGGTCACCGTCTGGGCCGTGCCATGGCCCCAACTGCTGCTGGTGGTACTGGTCGCCGGCGCCGTCTGGGCGTTCATGGCGGTCCGTCGCCGTCGTCGGCAGCGGGCGGCCGAGAACCTGGACCGGGCCATCGCCGCCGCGCGCGACCAGGGCCGAGCTGAGGCCGCCGCGACGACAGCACCGGCCACATCGCCCCTGCGCATCACGACGACTGGCGAAGGGCCGCCGCCGAGCGGACCCGACAACGCACCGACGCCCACGGCGACGCCGCAGGCCGGGCCGTGACCGACTGCTGGCCTACCCAGGCGGCCCTGACATCGACAGATGACGAATTCAAGGAGGGAGAACGATGGGAACGGCACGTTTACGCGCCGCTGCGACGGGATTTGCCGCAGCCCTGTTGGCGCTGACCGCAGGTGTCGTGCCGGCGAACGCCGCCACGGTGTCGGTCGACGCCGCCGGCGCGGATCTGGTGTCCCTGTCGGTCGTCGACGGGGACCTGTCGCTGCGCATCCGCGACGCCGGGCAGATGGCCCGGCAGGCGGTCGGGCATGACCCGGCCGACGTGACACTGGGCCCGGACGGCGGCGTGGCCGTACGGGTACCGCAGAACGAGGCGTTCTCCTTCCTCGGTGCCCCCGGGACGGCGCTCTGGTCACTCACGCCCGGGGACGCCGGCCTGCCCGCGCTCGACACCACGGGTGTCGATCGCGGCGAGGTCCAGCGGGACGCGGTGAGGCTGTCGCTGACAGCGGCGGAGGGGCCCGGACACTTCACCGCCTACACCCTGTCCGGGCTGGGCGCGCCCAGGCTGATACTCGGCGCGGACGCCCGGGACGTGGCACTGCCGGCCGCGGCCCGCATTCCGATGGTGTGGGCGTTCGACGCGGCCGGGGACTACCGGCTGACCCTCGCCGCGTCGGCGACGCTGTCCACCGGCCGGACCGTCACCACCGAGTCGACGTACCGGGTCAGTGTCCCGCCCATCCGGCCGGGACCGGCCGCACCGCTACCCGCCCCGGCCGCTGCGGTCAAGGCGCACGCGTCCCCGCTGGCGGGCGCCAAGGCGGTCCCGGGCGCCGCATCGGCCGCGCCCACGGCGATGTCCTCGCCCGCGACGCCTGAGGCCGCGAAAGCGGCCCCTGCCAGGGCGGCGACCACCGGCGTCCGCCGGGTGATCTCTGACGGGCACGTCGACATGGGGCCGCAACTGTCCGGCAACGACTGGACGATCCGCGTCCGGGACGACACGGCCAGCCCACCGGTGTGGCGTGAGGTCGCCGACGTGGTCCTGCACGTCAAGGACAACGCCAAGGCAACGGTGCCGGCCGGGGCGGGCTTCCTCGGCAGGCCGGGAGACACGATCTGGTTGCTGCCGCAGGCGCAGCAGGCCGGAATCGTCTGGCCGGGCTGGAACACCCAGCACGAGTCGGTTGTCACCGGCACCCGGGGCAACGTGACCTGGACTCTCGCCGGCGTCGACGGTCCCGGGCGCTTCACGCTTTTCCTGACCGGATCGTTCGGCAACGCCAACGTCCTGTTCGACTCGGCCAAGAGCCTGCCGCAGCGGCTGCCCATCCCGCCGAACACGCACGCGCACGGCAACTGGGCCTTCAGCAAGCCCGGCCTGTACCGGCTTGCCGTGCAGATGAGCGCTACGACCACCGCCGGCCGAACGGTCACCGACAGCAAGACGCTGACCATCGCGGTGGGCGACAACACCAACCCGAACTCCGGCTTCAGCGGCGGATCCGGAACCGGCGGTGCCGGCAAGCCCGGCAACGGCGATTCCGGCGGCACCGGCCGGTTGCCCCGTACCGGAGAATCCTGGGTCATTCCTGTCGTGGCTGGCGGGCTCCTGCTCGTGCTGACCGGAGCGCTGCTGCGGCTCGCCGCTCGTCGTCGCGACGCGGCGGCGGCTCCCGCCGAGCCCACCCGCTAGCCATGGGGGACAGGAGCACGGCCAGCCCGTGGCGGCGGCTTCTGGTGTTGCCGCTGCTCATCGGGGTCCTGACTGGTTGCCGCGCCGAGGTGGCGTTGAGCGCACACGACCAGCGGGTCCAGGTCATCACGACCACGGGGATCCTGCGGGACCTGGCGAGCCGGGTCGGCGGCGACCGGGTACGGGTCAGCTCACTGGTACCGGACGGAGCCGATCCGCACAGCTACGAACCGTCGCTGCGAGACGTGCGCAACGTCGTGTACGCCGACGTCGCGTTCAGCAACTACCTGCTGTTGGAGGAACAGGCCGTCATCAAGGCGTTGGACGCGAACCTGCGCGACGGCGTGCCGAACATCTCGCTGGCCGAGGGAGCGGTGAAGTACGCGGCGGAGATCATCCCGCTGGTCGAGGACGCGTCGCTGGACACCATCTGGCTGGGCATGCGCGTGCGTGGCACCGGGGCGGCGCAGGGTGCGAACCGCTCCTCCGACGTGCTGCTCAGCGCCACCGGGGTGGAGGGACCGGGCAGCCTGGTCGCCTACCTGACGGAGTCGTTCGGCAATCCGTTGTTCTACGTCGACTCCGCCGACGGGTTCGACCCCGCCAACGGCTACCGGGACGACACCGCCCGCCTGCCGCCGGATGCGCACACCCACATGAGCTGGGCGTTCACCAAGCCGGGCAGCTACCGGCTGACCATGCGGGCACAGCTCGCGGTCACCCCGCAGGCAGCACCGGTCCCGCTCGGCGAGCAGACGTTCACCTTCGCGGTCGGGGTGGATCCGCACTCGGTGCCGGGCATGTCGGGCGCGGAGGTGCTGAACTCCGGGCACGCCGATCTCACCGCGGACATCGATGAGGGGCGGCTGTACCTGTTCGCGGATCCGGAGGGCAGCGGCGAGGCCAACCAGCGGGTGTACGACCCGGCCCGCACGGTGATCGAGGTGCCGAACAAGGCGCTGCTGGAGGTGCCCAGCGACCGAAAGTTCCGGTTCGTTGGCCGGCCCGGCACGCGGGTGTACCAGTTGCCGCAGGCCGTGCTCGGCAAGCACGTGCACGGGGAGATCGACCCGCACCTGTGGCAGAACGTCCGCAACGCTATCTCGTACGTGGAGCTGATCCGGGACACGCTCCTCGGGGTGGATCCGCGGGGCGCGGCGACGTACCGGGCCAACGCCGCCGCCTACATCGCCGAACTTGAACGGCTGGACGGCTACGTCCGGGACCTGGTCGCCCAGATACCGCCCTCGCGGCGGCACCTGGTCACCACGCACGACGCGTTCGGCTATCTGGGTCAGGCGTACGGGGTCCAGATCTCCGGCTTCGTCACCCCGAACCCGGCCACCGAGCCCAGCCTCGCCGACCGGCGCCGGCTCACCGAGACGATCCGCAACCTCGACATTCCCGCTGTGTTCCTGGAGCCGAACCTGGCGGCCCGCTCCACCACCCTGACCGAGGTGGCCCGGGAGGAGCGGCTGCGGGTCTGCCCGATCTACGGCGACACCTTCGACAAGCACGTCACCAACTACGTGGACATGATGCGGTCCAACGCCCGGTCACTGCGCGATTGCCTGACCGGAGCGGCCCGAGGGAGGAACAAGTGACGGCAGGACGGACGCGTTCGCGCGCGGCGCGAGCGGCGACGGCGATCAGCCGATGGGTAGCCCTGACCGTGGTCGCGGTGCTGGCGACGCAGACGCCCGCCGTGGCCGGACAGCCGGCGCCCGGCCCGAGTCAGTCGATCGCGGCGGACCAGCCCATCGCCACCGGCCGGGCCGTGCTCGACGCCGGACACGTAGACATCGGACCCCGCTACGTCGACGGCCGGTGGACACTGCTCCTCCACGACGGCACACAGCAGCAACCGGTGTGGCGCAGCCCCGACGAAACCGTGCTACGCGTCTCCGACGCCGCGCTGCAGGCCGTTCCCGACGACCCCGCATACGCCTTCCTCGGAATCGACGCGGGCAAGCGGGTCCATGTGGTGCCGCAGGTGCAGAACCAGGACGTGGTCTGGATCGGCTGGAACACCCAAGACCCCCAGGTGATGCGGACCATCAACCGCGGCGCCACGCTGAGCCTGGTCGGCGTACGCGGACCGGGCACGCTGACCACGTTCCTCCAGGCGGGCAACTTCGCCGCGCCGCAGGTGTTGTGGCGCTCCGCCGAGCCGGCGGCCCAGCCGTTCTGGGTCGAGGTCAACACCCACACCCACGCCAACTGGGTCTTCTCCACTCCCGGCGTCTACCTGGTCACCGTGCAGGTGTCGGCCGACCTGATCAGCGGCGAGAAGGTCTCCGCCACCCAGACGCTGCGCTTCGCGGTCGGCGACGCGACCAGCACCGACGAAGCCTTCGCGGCTGCGATGGACCGTAGCCCCATACCGGCTGGCGAGGCGGCGGCCGGTGGATCCCGCGACGCCGCCGGCCCGCGCGCCGCCACCTCCCCGTTTTCGCTGGTCGTCGTGCTGGCAGGTGCCGCGTTCCTGCTCACTGCTGGCCTGGTCCTGGTACTGCTGCGGGGGCGCGACGCGAAACGCCGGGCCGAACGGGAGCGCAGCACGTCGCCGTCGGAGGGCCAGCCATGAGAGCACTGGACATCGAACACCTGGACGTGGACCTCGGCGGCCGGCCGGTACTGCGCGGCGTGCGACTGCACCTCGACCGCGGGGAACTGGTGGGGCTACTCGGCCCCAACGGTGCCGGGAAGACCACCCTGCTGCGCGCCATCCTGGCGCTGATCCGCACCAGGGGCGGCCGGGTGCTGGTGGAGGGCAAACCGTCCCGGCCCGGACGCTCGGCGATCGGCTACGTCCCGCAGCGCCACGAGTTCACCTGGGACTTCCCGATCTCCGTCGAGCAGGCCGTGCTGAGCGGCCGGACCGGTCGGATCGGGCTGCTCCGCCGGCCTGGTGTGGCCGACTGGCGGGCGGTCGGCGACGCGTTGGAACGGGTGCAGTTGTCCGCGCTGCGCGGCCGGCCCGTCGCGGAACTCTCCGGCGGGCAGCGGCAACGCGTCCTGGTCGCGCGGGCCCTCGCGTCGGCGCCGAGCATCCTGCTGCTCGACGAGCCGTTCACCGGGCTGGACATGCCCACCCAGGAACTGCTGGGCGACCTGTTCGCCAGCCTCGCCCGGGAGGGGCATGCGGTCCTGATGACCACCCACGACCTGGTTGCCGCGATGGAATCCTGCACCCGGCTGGTCCTGCTCAACGGCCAGGTCATCGCCGACGGGCGCCCCGAGGACCTGCAGGACGTCGAGGTGTGGATGCGCACCTTCGGCGTCAGCGAGACCTCCCCGCTCCTCAAACTCGTAAAGGCCGACTAGTGTCCATCACCGACTTCCTCACCGACCTGCTCAACCCCGACCTCGCGTTCCTGCCCAAAGCCCTGGCGATCGCGGTCATGTCCAGCATCGTCTGCGGCGTGGTCGGCTGCTACGTCGTGCTGCGCGGCATGGCCTTCATCGGCGACGCCGTCGCGCACGCCGTCTTCCCCGGCCTCGCCGTCGCCTTCGTCCTGCAGGGCAGCCTGGTGCTCGGCGGCGCCGTCGCCGGCGTGGCGACCGCCCTGCTGATCGCGATCTTCTCGCAGAACCGGCGGGTCAAGGAGGACTCCCTGATCGGCGTCTTCCTGGTCGCCACGTTCGCCCTCGGCATCGTGATCATCTCGCAGGCGCCCGGCTATGCCGGCTCACTGCAACAGTTCCTGTTCGGCTCGATCACCGGCATCCCGGACCGCGACCTCTACCTGGTGGGCTTCACCGGCCTGGTCATCCTCGGTCTGGTGTTCGCGCTGCACAAGGAGTTCGTCGCGGTCTGCCTGGACCGGGAGATGGCCCGCTCGATGGGCCTGCCGGTCTTCTGGCTCGACATCGTCCTCTACGTCCTGGTGACCCTGGCCGTGGTGATCTCCCTGCAGACCATCGGCAACATCCTCGTCCTGGCCCTACTGATCACCCCCGCCGCGGCAGCCCGCCTGCTCACCGACCGACTCGGCGTGATGATGCTGCTCGCCCCGACGATCGGCGGCACGTCCGCGCTCGTCGGGCTGTACCTGTCGTGGAGCTACGACACACCGGTCGGCGGCACCATCGTCCTGGTCGCCACCGTCGTCTTCCTCGCCGCCTGGTTGTTCGCCCCACGCCATGGACTGCTCACCAAACGCCGCATGCGAATCCAACGGCCCACCGGCGAGGCAGAACCAGCCATCCGCCCGGCCGCCGCGGCCGTAAACGGTCACGACCATCCGGTGTGACGATGGCGGCCGCCCTCACCCTGGACGACGTCGCCCGGTGGCGGCGCGACTGGTAAGCCATGATGCGCCATGACCAGCCCGGCTGCGACGACCTTCTCGCCGCCGGCCTCACCGCTGCGGAGACCTGGGGGCATGCTTTCCGACGGGTGCTCGACGTCGGCAGGGGACCGGGCACCACCGCCGAGACGGTGCTCCGGCGGTGGCCGGACGCGAGCGTTACGTGCTGGACGTCGACCCGAGTATCCGTGCGAGGTCACGGGAGCTCACCATCGTGGTGGCTCCCGATGAGGGCACCGTGTAGCACTCGTGCACACATCGAAGATCAGGGCTCTCGGCGCCACGCGCTGAAGCCGGGCGGCGATGACCAGGGCGGCGATCCGTCTCAGCCGCCGGAGCCTTCGGCGGCGCTATCTGGCGTGAAAGCACCCTCCGCATCGCCAGCGTTTAGGTAGACGTGTTGGTGGCCCCGGCCGGCATCGATATTGATCTGGTCAAGCTGGGCCGCGGCAATCGACCATGTGACCGACGCGAGGGCCGATTGCCGCGCCGCCAGCGCCAACTGGTTCTTACGTACGGGGGCGGGGCTGGTGACGGCCAAGGCGACACAGTCGACCGCGATGGCGCCCTGATCCACCGCGCTTCTGAGGCCGCCACGGGCCACGTTGGTTGCGGTCATGCCCGACGGTGCGTCGTCGAACTGTTCGGTTAGCTGGCGCATGGTCTGCTGCCACTGGTGGACCTGAGATGCCTCGGGCGTCCGTCCGGCGTCCGTGTCCTGCTTGATGGCGAGAACGATTGGCGAGAGCTGGTCGGCTGTTTCGCGGGCCATCTCGGTGAGTTCGATGATCTGCTGGACGTCGCGCTTGGCGTTGGCTTCGCGCATCTGGGCAATGTCTGCTTCGGTCGGGCTTGGCTGGCCCACGGCGAATCCGATCAGTCCGCCGACCAGGCCCACAGCCAATGCCGCTGCGGCAGCGCCCGCGCCCGTCTTTGTCGTGGGTCGCTGTCGGGCAGGTGAGGCCAGGAGGTAGGAGGGTCTTCCGGTTCGACGGGACATGGCATCCCTCGCATCGATGGTCGTTTGGCTCGGAGCGTAAGTCCTCCGACCACGCCCAGTCGATAGTTCTGCTCACGGAATACAAAGTTTCATCCGTCCACACGAAAGCTGCCCGGCGGGAGGCGGACAGGACGCACAGCAGTCGGGCGATCAGGAGCGTTGGCTCGCTCTTCAGCCTGACGCCACAGTGGCCGGTGGCGGGGTAAGCGTGGCCTCGTATGGCGACAGCTGGTGCTCGGGCCCAGCCCCGGTTGCCCGACCGGTGCAGGGGCTCAACGGCCCACAGTGCTCACGGGTGTGCCGGTTCGGATGGAAATCGGATCTGGAAGCGGCTCGTGGGGTTGGGCTGACGTCTGATGCCGATCACGTCCGGTTGGGGCGGATCGCCGGCGAGTTCGTCACGGCGGGCCTGGATGACGGCGGGAAGCGGGCAAAACGCTGCGTTGCCGACAGGTTCAGCTGACCGGCTTCATCGCTCCCGGGCCGGACGGGCAGCCCATGCTTGCCCGCATCATCCTCGGTTGCTGCGCTGCCGACGGCATACCCGTCAAGATCGGCCTCAGTGGCGATGTGCCCCGTCTGCCCGCCGACAGTTGGGTGCAGGTCGTCGGCCGGTGGGTTCCGCGGACTGCCAAGGACCCCGTCAATGGGTTCGACATCCCGTACCTGGAGGTGGACACCTGGCAGAAGATCGCGCCACCCAAGGACCCGTACGAGTAGGGCGCGCCGGAGGCCGTCGGGGCGTTCGAGCCACAGATATGCCCATGGACGCCCCGCCAGGCCGAGGACTGCGACGAGGCCGTTCATCCTCGTTGCGGAGCTATTGGCGTGGCAGTCGGCCAAGGGGTTGTCAGCGAAGTGGGACGGGTAGGCCGGCGCGAAACAGGCCCAGTTCGAGCCAGACGGCGGCGCGTACGCCGTCGACGGTGGCCTGGCTGACGAGGGTGAGCGCCAGACGAGCGTCGGGGTCCGGGTCGCCACGCAGGTCGAGCACGTGCAGCGGCGGAACCGCGCCGGGATGCTCGAGTGGCAGCACGTGCTGGTGGCCTGCCGGCGTGACCCGGGCCCGCAGGGTGGGCTGGTGGGCGGCCAGGCGCTGCAGCGCGTCGCGCAGCGCCTCCGGCGCCTCGTCGGGGTCGACGTCGGTCAGGGCGAGGTCCAGGTAGTAGTGCGCGGAGTCGTAGGACAGCTCCCAGCCGTCCTGCTGGCCGACGAAGTAGCCCTGCTGCAGCGGAAGCAGCGGGAACGGCGCTGCCGGGTCGGCGCGGCGACGCAGGTCTACGGGCAGGGGCCGGTCGCCGATCATGGTGCCGGCGGCGCGGCTGGCGACCAGGGCGGCCAGTTCGGTGAGCGTGGTGTCGACGCGTACGTCGGACAGGGCGAGCTGCACGCCGAGGCGCCGGCGCACCAGCGCGGACATCCGTACGGCCAGCAGGGAATCGCCGCCCAGACGCAGGAAGCTGACGTACGGGGCCAGCGCGTCGGGGGCGATGCCGAGCAGTTTGGCCAAGATGCCGGCCAGCACGGTGGTCTGGTCGTGCTCGGTGGGGGCGGCGGTCGGGGTGAATGTTATGGGCGTCGCAGCCTCCAGCGGTGATGGCCGGCGTGTCACCCCGGCAGCCTAGTCGAAAATGAGAACGGTTTCCACTAACCTGGCAGGCATGAAAGATGGGTACGAAGTCTCCGGGGAGTTCATCGACGTCCTGAGTGGACCGGCGTGGCAGGTGCTCCGCGATCCGGTGCGGGCAGCACTGCGCGGTGTCGATCCCGAGCACGGGCCGGTGCTCGACGTCGGCGCCGGCACCGGCCTCGGTACGCAGATACTGGCTGACGCCTGCCCCGCCGCGACGGTGCTGGCCGTGGAGCCGTCGCCGGTCCTGCGCGCGGTGCTGCTGTCCCGCGTCGCCGCCGACGCGGACCTGCGCGATCGGGTCACCGTGCTGGCCGACGACGCACTCGGCGCGCCGCTACCCGAGCGGCTCGGCGCGGTGCTCGCGGCCAACATGATCGGACACCTGCCCCCGCAGGAACGGCGCGAATTCTGGCACCGGGTCGCCGCGCGCCTGGCACCCGGCGCGCCCCTGGTGGTCAACCTCCAGCCGCCGGCCGAGCTGGCGGTGGTCGGGTTCACCACCTTCGGCGCGGTGCGCATCGGCCGGTACACCTATGAGGGCGGTGGCGCCGCCGAGCCGGTCGGGGCCCACACGGTCACCTGGCGGATGAGCTACCGAGTGCTCGACGCCGGCGTAGTGCTGCGGGAACACACCGTCGACTATCTCTGGCACGTACTGTCGGAGCACGACCTGAGGGCCGAGTTGGCCGAGGCGGAGCTGCGCGCCGAGGTTGGCCCCATGGGTGTGGTGCGTGCCGTACGTGCCGGGTGAGGCAGCGGGACCGCGACGGCCGGTGGCGGCAGAGCACCGGCGGCTAACCGGGCCGCCAGGAAGACGTGCTGACCGAAGGCACTCAGCGGATCGTCGGGGTGCGGCAGGTCCAGCACGCCGGTGACCCGGCGGCGGACAGTTGCGCCAGCCAGTGGGTGCGGGTGAGGAAGATCCGATCAGTGCCAGCGCGTAGGTCGCCGCTGCCGGCCGCCGGGCTGCCCGGGCGGGCGGCGGCGGGGCGGCTGCGCCGGCCGAGGGCCTGGTGTCGCATGCCTCGGGATGGAGCCAGGGCCGGTGGAGGAACTCATGGAGCCCGGGGACCCGCCGTCGAGGACTTTAACGAAAACCGTTATCGTTTGCGGGTCCTGTCAGGCCCGGTCCGACAACTGAAGGAGACCTGCTGTGGCCGTACCGAAGCGGAAGACGTCGAGATCGAACACCCGGCACCGGCGGGCGCGGTGGAAGGCCCAGGTGCCGCAGCTCACCCCGTGCCCGTGTCCGCGCAAGGAGATGGTGGTACCGCACCGGGCCTGCGCGCACTGCGGGCTCTACAAGGGACGTCAGGTTGTGGACCAACCGTGACCGGGCGCCTGCCGGTGACCGTGCTCTCCGGCTTCCTCGGGGCCGGCAAGACCAGCCTGCTCAACCACGTCCTGGCCAATCGGGACGGGCTGCGGGTCGCAGTGATCGTCAACGACATGAGCGAGGTCAACATCGACGCCTCGCTCGTCCGTGACGGTGGGGCATTGTCGCGGACCGAGGAGCGGCTGGTGGAGTTGACCAACGGCTGCATCTGCTGCACCCTGCGCGACGACCTGCTCGACGAGGTCGCGCGGCTGGCCCGACAAGGCCGGTTCGACTACCTGCTGATCGAGTCCAGCGGCATCTCCGAACCGATGCCAGTGGCCGCCACGTTCGCCTTCGGCGTCGAGGACGGGCAGGTGCTCGACGACCTCGCCCGGCTGGACACCACCGTCACCGTGGTGGACGCCGCCGGGCTGCTGGCCCGTATCGAGGCGGGGGAGACCCTCGAACAGCGCGGGCTGGCCGCGTACGAGGGTGACGACCGGAGCATCGCCGACCTGCTGGTCGACCAGATCGAGTTCGCCGATGTCCTGGTGGTCAACAAGACCGACCTGGTTGACCCGGACGACCTGGCGGTGGTGGAGGCGCTGCTGACCCGGCTCAACCCGGCCGCCCGGCAGATCCGGGCGACGCACGGCCGGGTGCCGCCGGTGGAGATTCTGAACACGGGCCGGTTCGACCTCGACCGCGCGGAAACCGCGCCGGGCTGGGTGGCGGAGCTCAACGGCGAGCATGTGCCGGAGACCGAGGAGTACGGCATCTCCAGCATCGTGTTTCGCGACCACCGGCCGTTCCACCCGCAGCGGCTGTGGGACCTGCTGGCCGGCGGCCTGGACGCCTTCGGGGTGGTGCGCTCCAAGGGGTTCCTGTGGCTGGCCAGCCGCCCGGACGTGCAGGCCCTGTGGTCCCAGGCCGGCCCATCGGGACGGTGTGACCCGGTCGGCGTACCGGTCGCGGTGTCCGGGGAATGGCCAGACGACCCGGACGAGCGGACCGAACTGGAGTCCCGCTGGCATCCCGTCTTCGGCGACCGGCAGCAGGAACTCGTTCTCATCGGAGTGGGCCTTGACGCCGACGGCCTGCGCGCGGCGCTCGCCGGCTGCCTGCTCGACGACGCCGAGATCACCGTCGGGGAGGACGCCTGGCGGGCACTGCCCGACCCGTTTCCCGAATGGGACCTCGGCGACCTGCACGACCACGATCGTCCAGAACCGACCACGGTGCCGGTCTGATGATGCCGACGATCCTCGCCCCGCAGAACGTCACCCGGTGGCGGCGCGACTGGGAAGCCATGATGCGCCACTACCAGCCGGGCCGGAAGGATCTCGTCACGGCTGGGCTGGACGCGGTCGACGCGCTGCTCGGCCGGCCGCCACAGCGCTCGATGTCGGTGGCGGACCGGGCACCACCGCCGACGCCATCCTCGCCCGCTGGTCCGACGTGCAGGTCACCGTGCTCGACGTCGATCCGGTGCTGCTGGCACTGGCCGACGCCGCCCTGCCCACTGGTACCCGCACGGTCTGCGCCGACATCGCCTCACCGGACTGGATGTCGCTCGCTGGTGGCCCGTTCGACCTGGTGCTGGCCATCATGACCGTGCACTACCTGCCAGAGCAGCGCCTGTGGGACTGGTACGCCGAGGCGCGGAAGGTGCTGCGCCCATACGGGCTGCTCCTGGTGGCCGACAAATGCGCTGCTGGCCCTGCCGGCGTCCGAGCGCATACCGTAATCGCCGCCTCGTCGAACTCCACAGGCGTTACGGCGGTGCTCCGCGACGGCCACCGTGCTGCGCTGCCGCGCCGGAAACCGGAGCGACGGACGTCGGTTGCGCCGGTGGAGCCGTATCAGGTGGATGAGGTCGTCACCCTGAGCCGGCAGTACGACCGGCGGCCGGACTGACGGCGCCGTGCCGGCTCTCAGAGACATTCGCCTGCGGCGAGCGGCACGGGGAGGCAGCGGTCGGCGACGGGGGCGCGGCGCAGCTCGCGCAGTAGCCGTGCAGGCCGATGCGATCGGGCGGGTGGCGAGGCTTCAATCGCCGCGTGCACGCCGGCGAGCCAGGTTTCCAGAAACTCCGTGGGGCATTCGGTGTCCGGCCGCAGCGGACTCAGAGCAGATGCTGACGGGAGGTGTCCGCGCAAGGCCGGTAAGCGTGCTCGCCGTCGACGTCGAAGGTGTGCGGCAGCCCGGCTTCGGCGAGTCGGTGCAGGACCCGGTGAACCGTGCCGAGGACGATCCGACGGCCGGCGCCGGTCAGGGCGGCGTGCACGGCCTGCGTGGTCATCGGCCGGGTCCGGCCGGCCAGCACCGCGAGGATGGCCTGCCGCTGCCGGGTAGCGCGCACGCCGCTGGCCCGCAGCCTGCCTCGTCCGCAGGCGGCGCGGTACTGGTCATCGCCGGTCAACCGCGCCGGCCGACGTGAACGCTGCGCGCCTCGAGGCCGCCCCGGTCGGCGCGGTGCCCCAGCCCGGCGGGGGGCGACGGGGTCGAGGAGCCGGTCCCAGGCGAGCAGATCCGCCGGTGAGCAGGCCCCTGCCCCACAGCCAGCCGACGCGGTCAGCGCGGCGATCCACGACCCGGCGCCGGGACTCCGGCAGCGGCGGCGACGGTTCGGTGAGGGTGGTGGCGGTCGTGGCCCGGTCCAGGCCGGCCCGCCGCGGCGCCTCACCCCACCTGTACGGCATGGGACGGCACTGAGTAGCGCGACGCGCATCCGGGCGAATCATCGGTCCTCCGTCACCTGCAGGCGCAGCTCTAGGCCAGGCTCTCCGACGCCGACGTCCCCGGCAGGTGGCGGGCGGGAAGACCGCCCTCGGCGAGGGCGAGCCGGCCGCCGGGAGCCAGGAGGCCGGTGAAGGCGTGGACGGCACCTTGCTGGGCGCCGAGGTGGTGCACCACGGCCGAGGCCCAGACGAGATCAGCCCGCACTCCGACGGCATTCCGAACAACGTCGGCGGTGTCGGAGACGTCGGCCCGCAGGACGTCGACATGCGCGTTTCGGCCCACTCGTCTCGGATCCGCTCGCGTGCGACGTGGAGGATCGCGGGTCCGGCGTTGACGGTGGATCCGGCCGCAGGCCATGTGGCGGGCCAGGGCGAGTGTCATGTCGGCGGCGCCACAACCGACGTCGCCGCGAGCCGGTCGCCGGGGGCGACCAGCTCGCGGGCGATGGCCTGGTACCAGGCCCGGTCGTCTACGACGGCGTCGGCGAGGCGGGGTGTGTGGCCGCTCAGTCGATACGCGCCGTGCTCATCGTGGTTGCTGTGGACCGCGGCGGGCGTACTTGGCGCGGAACTTCTCTACTCGGCCCTCAGTGTCGAGTAGGCGCTGCTTTCCGGTCCAGAAGGGGTGGCTGGCCGACGAGATCTGGACGTCGATGACGGGATAGGTGTTGCCGTCGGTCCACTCGATCGTCTGGTTGCTGGTGGCGGTGGAACGGGTGAGGAAGGCGAAGTCGGCGGCGCGGTCGCGGTAGACGACGGGCTTGTAGCTGGGGTGGATGTCGGGCTTCATGCAGGCTCTCCCTGGTTGTCGTTGTCGGTCTTGTCGAGGTCGGCGAGCGGGAAGCAGCCGGTGAACGGGTCGTCGTAGCTGCGCCAGGTGTCCTCGCCGTCGGCGAGTTCGGCGTCGGTGAGCAGGCAGCCGGCGAGGGTGCGGTGCAGGCCGGCGGGGTCGAAGTCGAGGCCGATGAAGACGAGGTGCTGGTGCCGGTCGCCGTAGTAGGGGTCCCAGTCGAGGGCGGCGGCGAGCCGGCGGTGGTCGGACACCTCGTCCCAGTACGGGTCGGGGAGGGCGGCCAGCCAGCGGCCGAGGGGGCCGAGGCTGAGGCCGCCGCCGGCGAAGTCCCAGGCGACCACCGTTTCGGGTTGGCTGGCCAGCCATAGGTGTCCTCGGGAGCGGATGACCTCGGCGTTGACCTCTTCGAGCACGTCGTGCAGCCGTCGGGGGTGGAACGGCCGGCGGGCGCGGAAGACCACCGACGTCACTCCGCAGTCGGGGTGTGGCTCGTGTACGCCGAGGGGGTAGCCCTCCAACCCCCGGGTCAGGACGCCGGGGGTCTCGGGGTGGTGGCGACGGGTGCCGCGCAGCTGTCGGGTCAGTGCGCCGGCGTCGATGGTGTCTCCGTCGACACGCACCTGCGTTGCCCACGGCACCATGCGCTCCAGCAGCACCGACAGCCGGCTCGTGTCGTACGCGCCGTCGCGGGACTGTCCCCACAGGACGAGGGTGTCGGCGAACTCGATCTGCCGCACGATGACGTCGGCCAGTGCCCGGTCGTCGTTGTCGGCGGCCTGGATGCCGAGGGTCTTGAGGTCGTCGGTGCTGGCCAGTCCGTCGAGCAGGTGCTCGGCGTCAACGACGGTGACGTACGAGTCGACGTGTAGCAGGTCGGCCAGCGGCGCGCCGTCGACGAGGCAGTGCGCGCAGACGGCGGCGACGGCCTCTGGCTCCACCACCTCGGGCAGCATTAGTACCAGGTCGCGGTGCGGGTGGGCGCGCGCCAGCCGGGCGAGGGTCGGCAGCACGTCCTCGCGCAGAGTGCAGGACACACAGCCGTGCGCGAGCGTGATGCGCTCGTCCTCCAGCACTCGCGAACTGTCGCGCACGATCCGGTGCACGGTGCCGGCACCGAGGCCGGCGAGATCCTGCCGGACCAGCAGCAGGGAAGGGTCCGCCACCAGCAGTGTGCGGGCGACGGCGTACGTCGCGGCGGGCCAGAAGCCACTGAGCACGGTCAACGACGGGCGGGCGTCGGCCGCCGGGGTTTCGGTGTCGGCCGGTGCGAGCGGGGACGTCGACATCACTGTCCTCTCGACTTAGTTGAAAACGGTTGTCATTATAGGCACGTGGGTGACGGTGAATGGCAGGCGGGGTCTTCTCGCATGAAGCGCTGGGGCGGCCCGGCGAGGCGGTCGCATGGTGGTCGCGGTGCGGGTGCCACTCCTCCGGGGTCTGGTCGACACCGACGTGGCCCACCGGCTGTGGCAGCCGAGCCGGCTCGCCTCCCCTGCGGGCCCGCGACTCCACCGGGCGTCCCGCTCTCGGCCGTTTGACCTGAGGCTCGCGCTGGCGCAGCTGCTCGACCATCTCCGGGCGTTCCGGTGTCGGCGCGTCGGCGTCCACGTGCACCGACTGCGCGCGAAGCTCGCCGCCGACCTGTCGGGCCGCATCGTGGTGTCGCCTCCGTGGGGTCGGTCGAGGTCGTTCGGGGGCCCCGGTTGGAGGTAGTCCAGTGGGCACGGTAAGAATGAAAACGATTATCGTTACGGTTGACCTCGTCCCTGGAGGAGTATCTGTGTCCCGTCGCTGTGATGTCACCGGCGCGAAGCCGAGCTTCGGCAACGCCGTGTCCCACTCCCACCGGCGCACCCGCCGCCGGTGGAACCCGAATCTGCAGAACCACCGCTACTGGCTGCCCTCGGAGCGGCGCTGGGTCCGCCTGACGCTGACCGCCAAGGCGCTGAAGACCGTGGACCGCAAGGGCATCGAAATGGTCGTCGCGGAGCTGCGCGCCCGGGGGGTGACGGTCTGATGGCCCGGCAGACCGACGTCCGCCCGATCGTCCGGCTGCGCAGCACCGCCGGCACCGGCTACACGTACGTCACTCGCAAGAACCGCCGCAACGACCCCGACCGGCTGGTGCTGCGCAAGTACGACCCGGTCGTCCGCCGGCACGTCGAGTTCCGCGAGGCGCGCTGATATGGCCCGGAAGAGCCTCGCCAACCGACAGGCCCGCCGCGCCGATCTAGTCACTCGCCACGTGCAGCGCCGCGCCGAGCTGAAGCGGACCATCGCCCACCCGGACACCGCCCCGGCGGTACGGGACGACGCCGTCCGCCAACTGGCGCAGCTGCCCCGCGACTCCAGCCCGGTGCGGCTGCGCAACCGGGACGTCATCGACGGCCGACCGCGAGGTGTACTGACCCGCTTCGGATTGTCGCGGGTGCGGTTCCGGGAGATGGCGCTGCGGGGCGAGCTGCCGGGGATCCGCAAGGCGTCCTGGTGACGACGCCAACCACCGCGCCGGCATCCGAATCGACGACGTCGGCATGCCCGACGGACGCGGGTGCGAGAAGAGGAATGACCAGGCCGTAGGCCGCGAGACATGGCGGAGCTCGTCGCCTGGAGAGGACGGCCGCCGGCGTCTCGTTCGCGCCGGCGGCCGCCCTCGATCGCCGGAGCATGCCGCCCATCACGGCGCCGCGGCCGGCTTGGCCGCGTTCCATGTCTTCCGCAACGCCCAGCCCGGGCTACGCACAGACCGAGGCTTCGGCAGCTCCACGGGGATTCGGCATGTTCGATGCGAGTCCATTGGGACAACCCCGACGCGGCGTGGCTCCTCGCCCGACAGGGCGAGGAGCCAGAACCGCATCAACAGTTCGTCCGCGTCGGGCCCGTCGACGCCCGGCACGCTCACGTGCAGTACTTGAGCACGTCCAAGACGAGCGAGATGGCGGGGACGCTGGTGAGCGTGTAGTGCATCCGGCCCTGCTGGCGGTAGCGGCGTACGAGGCGGGCGTGGCGCAGGTGCCGAAGCTGGTGCGACACGTGCGGCGCGGGTAGCTGCAGCAAGCCGCTGAGCTCGGTGACGCACGCGTCGGCTCGGGTGAGCTGCTGCAGGATGCGGATGCGCGCCGGGTGGGCGATGGTGCGTAGCAGCTCGCTGATCTCCTCGATCGAGGCGGACTCTGCGGTCACGACGCGGTGAGGAAGATCGTGCGGAACCCGTCGCGCAGGCGGTGCACCGCCAGCGACACGAGCAGGACGGCGGCGGCGGTCAGCGAGATGCTGCCACCGGCAGCGACATCCCAGAGCCGGGAGAACCACAGCCCCGCGGCGGCGCTGCCGGCACCGAGCGTGGCGGCGAGAGCGGTCATGGGGACGAGACGATCGGTCCAGGCGCGGGCGGCCGCGGCGGGGGCGACGATCAGCGCCAGGGCGAGGATGGTGCCGACGGCGGGCACGATCGCGACGACGACGAGGTCGACTAGCAGCAGGAGAGCGAGGTCGAGCAGCCGGACGCGGTACCCGGCGGCGTGGGCGCCGGCGGGATCGAAACCGGCGTACAGCAGGTGCCGGCCGCCGACGGCGAGCGTGGTGGCGGTGAGCGCCAGCAGGGCGACAATCACAATCAGGTTTTCGGTGGTGACGGTCAGGATCGAGCCGACGAGGAAGGCCGACAGGTCCCGGCTGAAACCGTTCTGAGTGGCGACCAACGCGACGCCGAGCGCGAAGCCGGCGGAGAGGATCACTCCGGTTGCGGCGGTGGCCTCTTGACCGCGGGTACGCATCAGCGCGGTGACGGCGGCAGCGGTCAGCAGCCCGGCGACCACGCCACCGAGGTAGATGTTGAATCCAAGGATGGATGCGGCGACCACGCCGGGGAAGGTGGCGTGGGCCATGGTCATGGTGAAGAACGACAGCCGGCGCAGCACGACGTGCACGCCGACCAGCCCGGTGAGCATCCCTACGGCGACGGCTTCGACCAGGGCGCGGCCGAAGGCGTCCTGCAGCAGCCAGCTCACCGGGTCACCGTCGCGGCGGGCGGGTGCGGCCGGCGGCGGAGGTGGCCGGCGAGCAGGGCGAGCAGGTAGCAGGCCACGAGGGTGAGCACCACCGCGGCGGCGGAGGTGAGCCGGATGCCGTAGCGGACGGAGGCGGTCCAGCTGGCCAGCAGGCCCAGGTAGGCGGCAAGGCCGGTGACGGCGGTGGCGATCACGGCCATGGCGATGAGCCGGTCGGTCAGCAGGCGCGCCGTGGCGGCCGGCACGATGAGCAGGGCGATCACCAGGATCGTACCGACGGCCTGCACAGCGGCGACGACGACCAGCGCGACGGCCGTGTTGAGCCCGAGATCCAGCAGGGTGAGGCGGTACCCGGCGGTGGCGGCGGCGATGGGGTCGAAGGCCCGCAGGACCAGCGGCCGGGCGGCGACGGCGAGGCCGGTGAGCACGATCGCGGCCAACACGGCCGTCTGCGCGAGCTGAGCGGGGCTGACGGTGAGTAGCCGGCCGAACAGGAACGCGGTCAGGTCGCTGGTGTAGGAGTGTCGACGGGATACGAGCATCACGCCGAGAGAGAACATGGCGGTCAGCAGCACGGCCACCGTGGTGTCGTCGCTGAGCCGCCCCCAGCGGGTGAGCACGGTGAGCGCGACCGCGGTGAGCAGGGCGGCGACGAGCGCGCCGCCGGCGATGCCGGTCCAGCCGGCGACGAGGAAGCCGATGACCACGCCGGGGAAGACGGTGTGGGTCAGCGCGTCGGCGACGAAGGCCAGCCTGCGCAGGAACACCAGCACGCTGACTGGCCCGCACACCACGGCGAGCAGGAGCAGTTCGGCGAGGGCGCGGCCCATGAACGGCACGCTGAACGGGGCGACGATGCCACTCATTCCGTCACCGTCCGTGCCGCGCGGTGTGCAGGTCGGGGGCCTGGCTGCCGTAGCCGTAGGCGCCGGGAAGCTCTGCGAGGATCCGTCCGGTGGGGCCGGTGACGGCGCGGCCGTCGTGGATGAGGCAGGCGGTGTCGGCGAGGCCGCGGGCCAGGCGCAGGTCGTGGGTGCTGAGCAGCATGGCGGTGCCGGCGGCGGCGAGGTCCCGCAGTTGCGTCACGATGACGTCCTGGCTGGTGACGTCGAGACCGTTGAAGGGCTCGTCCATCAGCATCAGTCCGGCCTGGGCGGCGATGGCGCGGGCGAGCAGGACCCGTTGGCGTTGGCCTCCGGAGAGCAGCCCGAAGCGGGTGCGTGCGCAGTCGGCCAGCCCGACTCGGGCCAGCGCGTCCACGGCGATGGTGCGGTCGGCCGGACGGATCTGCCGTAGCCAGCGGGTGGGCCGGTAGCGGCCCATGAGCACGACCTCGGCGGCGGTGACGGGGAAGTCCGCGTCGAGGGTGTCGACCTGCGGCACGTAGGCGGCCGTGCCACGCGCCTGCCGCGCCGGCCGTCCGGCGACGGTGATCGCGCCGGCGACGATGTCGGCGAGCCCGACGACGGCCTTGATGAGGGTGGACTTGCCGGCGCCGTTGGCACCGACGAGGGCGACGATCTGGCCGGGCTCCACCGTGAGATTCACGTCGGTGAGGACGGCGCGGCGCCGGTAGCCGACGTCGGCCTGCGCGAGGTGCAGGGCGGAATCGGCTACCGGCGCGGCGGTGGGCTCAGCCACCGAGGGCTGCCACGATGGTGTCGGTGTTGTGTTCTTCGGCACCGAGGTAGGTGCCCTGGGGGGTGCCTTCGGGGCCGAGGCTGTCGCCGTAGAGGGCGTCCTCTCCGCCGACCACCTTCACGCCTGCCTGCCGGGCGATCGCCTCGGCGGCCTTGGGCGGCAGGGAACTCTCGCTGAAGATCGCCTTGGTGCCGCTGGCCTTGATCTTAGCCACCAGGTCGTTGATCTGGGTGGCGGACAGTTCGGCGCTGGTGTCCAGGCTGGGGGTCACCGCGCCGACGAACTGCAGCTGGTAGCGGTCGATGTAGTAGCCGAACGCGTCGTGGTTGGTGACCAGCTTGCGGTCGCCCGCTGGCAGGGCGGCGAACTTGCGCTCGTTGTCCGCGTCGAGCTTGTCCAGCTTCGCCGCGTACGTCTGGAAGTTTGCGCGGTAGGCGTCGGCGTGGCCGGGGTCGGCGGTGATGAGGGCCTTCTCGATGTTCTCCGCCATGATCTTGGCGTTGCGGGGGTTGTGCCAGATGTGCGGGTCGCCGTCCTTCGTCTCTTCGTCGCCGGGGTCGCCCTTGCGCAGGGCCACTCCCTGCGAGGTGTCGACGACCGTGCCCTTGAAGCCGGCCGAGGAGATGGTGTCGTCGAGCCATTCCTCGAGTCCGACGCCGTTCTTGATCACCAGCTTTGCCGCGCCGATCGCCTGGATGTCGGCGGGGGTGGGCTCGTAGTCGTGGGGGTCCACGTTCGGCTTGATGATCTGGGTGACGCTGACGGCGTCGCCGCCGACGTTGCGCGTGAAATCGGCGACCTCGGGCGTCGTGGCGATCACCGCGACAGTGCCGCTCTTCGCCGCCGTCGCGGTGCCGGTGCCGGTGTTGGCACCGCAGCCGGCGGCGGCGCCGATCGCCGCAATCGCCAGGACGGTGCCGAGCGTACGGATGGATAGGGTCACAAACGCTCCTTGCTCATTGGATGAGCGGAACGGTAGTCATTTCCAATAAGCGCGTCTAGCTGTCAGGTGCTCATATCAACACCCGTGCAACCATCGCCGGTCCTACTCGTACGGCTCGGCGGGCGCGGGGATCTGCTGCCAGGTCTCCACCTGGAAGTAGGGGACGTCGGCGTCGTTGACCGGGTCCTTGGCGGCGTGTGGGATCCACCGGCCTGTGGCCTGCACCCAGGTGTCGGCCGGCATCCGTGGAATGTTGCCCCGCAGGCCGACCTTGACGGGTACGCCGTCGGCAGCGCAGCAGGACAGCACGATGCGGGCGAGCATGGGCTGGCCGTCGGGCCCGGGGGCGAGGAAGCCGGTCAACTGGATGCGGCGGTCCTGCAGGGTCCGGCCGTGGTCGTAGACGGCCCGGTAGCCATAGTTGAGGAGGGTGAGCTCGGCCGGGTCGCCCGGCGGCAGGGGCGGGTAGGCGACGTCCCGGGTGTCGGTCAGGGCGGAGCCGGCGCGTGAGGCGGTGTCGGCGCCGAGTGCCGGCGGGACGACGAAGAGCAGGGCGAGCGCCGGCAGCAGCAGCAACCAGCCGACGGCCGGTCCCGAGCGGCCGTGCCCGTGCCCGTCGTCGTCCGGCCCGGCGTCGGGCCGGTTGAGATGTCGCAGATCCTGCAGGAGTGCCACGATCGCGGTGACGACCAGCAGCGTTCCGGCGGCGATGAGGAACGGTCGCAGTCCCTGTTTCACGTAGCGCAGGTACAGGTCGGTGATGCTGGCGCGCAGGATTGCGCCGCCAAGGAAGGCGAGCACCACCGCTTGGGTTCCACGACTCACCAGATCACCGTCCCGAGCGTGGCCGCAACGAGCACGGCGAGGGCGAAGGTGGCCGGTGCGAACCGGGCGGCGAACCGCCGGCCGAACATTCCGGCCTGCATGGACACGAGCTTCAGATCGACCATCGGGCCGACTACGAGGAACGCCAGCCGGGCGGTCAGGGAGAACTGGGACAGCGACGCGGCGACGAACGCGTCCGCCTCCGAGCAGATCGACAACAGCACCGCCAGGGCCGCCAGCGCCAGCACCGACAGCACCGGTCGGGCGGCCAGGTCGTGCAGGAGCTGCTGGGGTACGGCGACGTTGATAGTCGCCGCAGCCACGGCGCCCAGGGCGAGGAACCCGCCGGCGTGGATGACGTCGTGCCGGCAGGCGGTCCAGAAGGCCGTCATCCGGGGCAGCCCGTCGAGGTGGGCGCGATGCGGCAGGCGGATCCACTCGGTGCGGCCCAGCCGCAGCCACAACCATCCCATCAACAGGGCGACCACCAGACTCGCGCCGCCCCGGGCGGCGACCATCTCCGGGTTGCGGGGGAACGCGACCGCAGTGGCGGTGAGCACGATCGGATTGATCGCCGGCGCGGCGAGCAGGAACGCCAGCGCCGCGGCGGGAGTGACGCCGCGGCGGATCAGCGATCCCGCGATGGGCACCGACCCGCACTCGCAACCGGGTAGTACCACGCCCGCGACGCCGGCGACCGGAACAGCGAGGGCCGGGTGGCGGGGCAGGGCCCGCGCCCAGAATGAACGGGGTACGAACACCGCGATGACGGCTGACAGGACCACCCCGAAGACGAGGAACGGCGTCGCCTGCACCATCACCGACACGAAGACGGTCAGCCAGGTCTGCAGGCGCGGGTCCGCCACCAGCGCGCCGATCGGTCGGTGCAGGGTGCCGATGAGGATGAGCAGGAAGCACAGCACCTCGGTCGAGCCGACCGCCCGTTCTTTGTCGGGGGCACCAGGCTGGTCGTCTACGCCGGCTGGGGCGGCCGGCGTGACGGGGGCTGCTGGGTCAGTGGTGCTCAGGCGGATCACCTCTCCGATCGACCACAGCATCCTACTGTGATCGTCCAGTCACGGAGCGTCCGAAACGGGTGATCAGGTTGAGCTCGCCGAACACTTGTCGGCCGGCAGCGGGCGCGGCATTCACTGTGGCCGCCGGTAGCGGTGGCGCTCGCATCGTTGGCAGAGAATCACTGTGCCAGGTGCGGTGCCTGCGGCCAGGCGGGGGAGTCCCGGTAGACGACCTAGGCAATCGGCGCCGCCTAGCCGCCGACCTGCATCCAGGCGGGCGCCCCGTCAACCGCCTGGAGCCGCGACCCACGACTCCTCCATTCGCTGGACCACCGGCGCCGGGCGGTGACGGCACGAGGTGTGAACATATGCGCAATGCATAATGGGTTCCGATATCACGTGACCACCAGCGTCACGGGAGGACAGGAATCGGGCGTCGAAGAAAGGCGCCGCGACGAGCGGAGACGGAAGACGGTGACCGAGGCAACGCCCAATGCGACCCGCAATACCCGGCAGCGCGCCGAGGTGCTGGCGCTGCTGCGCGAGGTGGAGGGCTTCCACAGCGCGCAGCAGCTGCACCAGATGCTCATCGACCGCAAGGCGCGGGTCGGCCTGACCACCGTCTACCGCACGCTGCAGATGCTGGTGGACAGCGGCGAAATCGACTCGACCCGGCTGCCGGGCGGGGAGTATCTGTACCGGCGGTGCAGCCAGAGCCGGCACCACCACCACCTGGTCTGCCGAGAGTGCGGGCGCACGGTCGAGGTGGCTGGCCCAGCCGTGGAGCGGTGGGCCGACCAGGTCGCCAGCCAGCACGGCTTCACCGACGTCGGTCACACCCTGGAAATCTTCGGCACCTGCGGCAAGTGCGCCTGACCGGCACTGCTCTGAATCAGGCGCCCACCACCGCAGGCTGGCTAACCGCCTGCGGCCCCATCCGGAACTCCGGGTCGATCTGATCGGTGAGATCCGCCCCGGCACGCTCGTTGGCCCACGCGGCGGCGTTGCGCCGGTGGAACTCATGCGCCCAGCGGGTGAAGGCCGCCCAATCCTGCACCGTGTCGTCCACCGCCTCCGCCAGTTGGGCAAGGGCTGCCAGGTTAGCGGCCTCGAGCTCGGCCAGCGCGCCGACCGCGCCCCGCTCCGCCCGGCGCACATAGCCAGATCTGCTGAACCAGGTCAACAGCTCGCCGCCGACGTGCTCGCGGAGGAACTCCACGTCGCTGGCGTCCTCGACCTTGTTCCCGACCACCGACAGGGCCACGCCGTAGTCGCGGGCGTAGCCGGCGTACTGCCGGTAGACCCCGACGCTGCGCACGGTCGGCTCGCACACCAGGACAGTGCGGTCGAAGCGGGTGAACAGCCCGGATGCGAACGAGTCCGCGCCCGCGGTCATGTCCACCACGACGTACTCGCCGGGCCTGTCGAGCATGTGGTTGAGCAGCAGCTCGACCGCTCCCACTTTCGAGTGGTAGCAGGCGACGCCGAGATCCTCGGCGGCGAACGAGCCGGTGACCGCCAGCCGCACCCCACCGACCTCCCGTACGCAGGCGGCGTAAATCGGGTTGTCCTCCATTACCCGCAGCAGCCGCGAACCGTGCCCCGGCGGAGTCGTCTTGACCATTCGATCCGCACTGGTGATGCGGGGGTTGGCGCCGCGAAGGTAGTCCTTGATGGCCGGCATGTGCTCACCGAGTGGCTTCACCGGCGGCGTGTCCGCCTCGCCGCCGAGGGCGGCAGCGAGGTGCTGGTTGATGTCGGCGTCGATGGCCAGCACCGGCAGGCCCTGGCCGGCGAGATGCCGGGCGAACAGCGCGGCGAGAGTTGTCTTGCCGCTGCCGCCCTTGCCCACGAACGCGACCTTCACCGCTGACACCCTCCCACTCTATTGGAAACCGTTTCCATGAGTGGGAGCGTACGTGATGGGTTGGGCCTGTCGAGCGGTATCCGGGCGACTCGCCGCAACGATTCGCCATCGGGCAGTTCACCCACTTCTCGGTCGTCACTACCTCCGGCGCAGCACCTCGCTGCTGAGCCGCCGTATGGTGCGTAGGGTCGTCGCGCGGTTCCCGGTCACCTCGACCAGAAACAGCAGATGCCGCACGCCGGGAAGTGCCGCGGCGGCGTCCACGGCCGCCCGGCACCGCTGCGGCGACCCGACCGGGTGCATGGCGATCAGACGCCGAACGTACTCGTCGATGTCGGGCGGGCCGGCCGCGGCGCCGTCGATACGGACGTACTCCCTGGTGCCGGCCAGCAACTCCGGCAGCCGCTCGCGCACCGTCCGGGCTGCATCCGCGTCGGTGTCTTTGACGTGCGCCAGATGGGCGCTGGCGTGCGGCACCTGCGCGCTGTCGTGACCGTGCGCGGCGGCGACCTGCGCGTACCGAGCGAGCAACGACCGCTTCTCCGCCAGGTCGGCATGCAGCCCGAGCAACAGCGGGAGGCCATGGCGGGCAGCGAGGTCCACGGTGGCGGGCGAGGTCGCCGCGACCCACGTCGGCACCCGACGACGGGGCCGGGGCACCACCTGCACCGGCCGGAAGGGAAACCTCCCGTTGCCGGCGACCTGCGCCGCGCCGGATAACCACCGCAGCACGATCTCCACCGCGTCGGCGAAGCCGTGCGTGTAGCGACCCAGGCCGGTGCCGAACACCTCGAGGTCGACCCACGGCCCGCCCCGGGCGACCCCCAACCGAAACCGGCCCCCGGACAGTTCGTCGAGCAGCACCGCCTCCTCTGCCAGGCTCACCGGATGTCGGACCGACAAAACGCAGGCAGCGGTGCCGACGGTGATGCGGCGGGTCGCCCCGAGCAGGTGCGCGGCGAAGGTGATGGCGGACGGGCACACACCGTAGGAGATGAAGTGGTGCTCGGCGACCCAGACGCCGGCGTAGCCGGCGGCCTCCGCGGCCAGGCCGTAGCGGTGGGCGTCCGCCAGCGCCTGCGCGTGGGTGCCGCCGGTGCGGTGCCCGGCGAGCAGGAACAGGTGCCATTGGACCTGCTCGCCGGGCCGCGAGGCGCCGGGCGGTTCAGCAGTCACGCAGCTCTGGCGACTGGTTGAGCAGTTGTCCCCGAGTCGAGATGAACCTGCGGTACGTGCCGGAGTCGATGGCGCCCAGCCGGAACGCCGCCACCCGGTGGCAGTTCTGGAACGCCAGCGTCACCCCGAAGTGGCGCTCCAGGCTCGCCCGGATGGCGTCACTGGCCAACGCGCGCAGCAACTGCCCGCGCTCCGCCTCGGTGGGCGGCGGTACCACGTTGTCGGCGAATTCGGCGTCAGACGATTCCAAGTCGGCGACCACACGACTGACGGTGTCCCAGGCATACGGGAGGGACTCCCGGACGCAGGCGACGAAGGCGTCGTCGTCCACGGGGCCGGTCTCGGCGGCTTCGAGCAGGGCAGGCGGCACGGTGAGAGACATGGTCCTCCTCAGGGCCTTAACGACCATGATTGCCGTTAGCGTTACGTTCCGAGCACATCACGTCACCGGGCGCACGTCAACAGTCGACGCCAGTTCCCAGCCCAGGCAGGCAACGCTGGTCCTCCCTGCTCGGTCGGGCGCGTCGCCAATGTCGCCTGATACAAGCCGCTACCGCACGCGCGTACGTCGGCCGCATCTTCGTGCCCCTTCGCCTTTTCATCGGAGTGGCAGTGCCGCCGCCCACCGCGATATCGGATGCCAAAAACCAGAGATGAAACCGGTTATCACCGCGACAGATCGCTTGTGGAGCTGATACCTCCGTGTCCGGATCCCGCCAACGCCGTCGCCCCCTGTCAGAACGACGGCCTGTAGTAGTCTGGTGCCAGAGTACGGCACCGGCAGGTATGGGCGATGCCGCCGCTGGGATCCGGCTAACGGCGGCGAGTTCCACGACCTGGCCGAGGACTGGCCGGCCGGCTGGAACCAGGGCTATTCGGACGGCCAGGCGGCCTCGGTGCCGGTCGGCGGAAGCGCGCCACGGGTCGGCGAAGGCTCATCGGGCCAACACGGCCACGATCACAGCGAACACCACCAACGACGGCCACTGCGGTGACCGCCGCACCGGCCACAGGCGCTGCGTCGGCTGATTGCCTAATCGCAGACGCCGGCCGGTCGCGCGGCGTGTCGTAGGGCCACTGGACGTTGCCTCCGACGGTGCATCCTGATGCGCGATTCGGGCGCCGGGACGGGGCTCGGGTTTGCGCCCGCCTCGGCTCGACGGAGGCCGCACACCACCGGCGCGGCCCCCTTCAATTCACAGGCGCTGCCACCAGGCAGCGGCGTTACGCGGTTCTCCCCAACGTGCGCGGAACGCCCGCTGTTCGACCAGTGGTTGTCGGCCCTGCCAGTCTTGCTGTCGACTCCAGGGCAATCCCGGAAGACGGACGGAAGCAAACGTCCTCGGGATCTGCGGGAACTCGGCCGCCACCGGCTACGACCAACACGGCGGTGGCTGTGCAGCCACCACGTGCGGGCGGCGTGGCCAGCAAGCACGGAGGTGTTGATCAAGGAGTCTTTGCTGATGAGTGCAGGATCGGTGGCCAGGCTGGTGGCCGCCACCGCGGCCGGGGTGCTTGCCGCTGCGACCGTGGGAATCGGTGTGGCATCTGCCCACGTGACGGTCAATCCACGGGAGGTGACCCAGGGCGGCTACGCCAAACTCGCCTTCCGGGTGCCGAACGAGCGGGACAACGCGAGCACGACCAAGCTGGAAGTCGCCTTGCCGGCGGACGCGCCGGTGGCGTCGGTGTCGGTCCGGCCGATGGCGGGATGGACGGTGCAGGTCGACAAGGCCACGCTCGCGAAGCCGATCGAGATGCACGGCAGCCAGGTGACCGAGGCGCCGTCGAAGATCACGTGGATGGCCCAGGGCGAGGCGAACGCGATCAAGCCGGGCCAGTTCCAGGAGTTCGATTTCTCCACCGGTCCGCTGCCCGAAGCCGACACGATGATCTTCAAAGCACTGCAGACCTACTCCAACGGCGAGATCGTGCGCTGGATCGAGGAACCCAGCACCGACGGCTCCGAGGTCGAACACCCGGCCCCCGTCCTCAAGCTCGCCAAGGCCCCGGCCAAGGATGCAGCCGCCAAGCCTGCGGCCGGCTCGAACAACATCGCCACGGTCCGCACCAGCGACACCACCAACACCGACGACGGCCGCACCACGTGGGCCCTGACGGCCGGCATCGCCGGACTGATCGCCGGCCTCGCTGGACTGGCCTTCGGGCTGTTGGCTTGGCGGCGCCGACCCGCCGCCACCACTGCGGCGGACTGACCCCCTTCTCGGTGACCTCGGCCGCCGATCAACGGCGGCCGATACCGGCTTGAGAAGCACCGAGGCCGAAAGATGCGGAATGCAACGATCACGTGGCCCCCGCGCAACGTAGACGGATGCCACGTGCGGGCATCCAAGGCGACAGGGGCGGGACAACCCCCTCCAGCCCTCCGGGTTCCCGTCCCTGTCGCCGGCCAACGAAGGCCTCGAACCGAAACACAGGCCTGGCCAGCCGCGGGAACGCGTCCGTGATACCGGCCAGCACGAGGGCCCGTGGACCAGCCTGCACGCCTGGTACCGGTGATAGGTCAACCGCAGGTGTGCACCGCCACTGCCTCGGCCTTGATCAGCAGCATGTGCACCTTGCCATCAGCGACGCTGCCAGGGTTTCGGGCCGCCGTCGTAGACCAGCGTGCGACAGCATCAACCCTCGGGCTGGGCTGCCAACGACGCGGCAAGCCACCCCTCAAAGTCGTGAACACGCACGTCAGGCGGCTCGATCCGCAATTTGGTTGATCACCTGATGCAGCTCCGACAGCCGCACTGTGACGGTCTTGTCTTGCTCGGCGGTGCGCTTGGCATCGGCGACAAGCTCGCGCAAGGCCGCTGACGGGTTGATGCCGCGGCGGGTTGCTTCGTCCTCTAGCCAGGTGGCGAGGTCGTCAGGGAGGCGGGTGGAGTAGACCATCGTGACCTTCCTGGCGGTGGTGTCGACGGTTGCGTCGGTCCAGTCGATGGGCTGCTTGGCGGCTTCCATTGCTTCGTCGCGGTTCATGATTTGCCCCTGTTCAGTATTGCCTCGGCGTGGGTGAGTTCTTCGCCGGTTAGGTGCCGTGCGGTCACTACCAGGTAGTGGTCGTCGGTTTCTTCGATGAGGGTTACCGCGAGGATCCGCTGGTCAGGGGTGTAGGCGATGACTTGCAGCACGGCCCCGGTGTGTTGTCGGATCTTGGGGTGGGCGTGGCGTAGCACGTAGGAGACGTCTTGCCATGCAACCTGGTTGGCGGCGATGGCGGTGTAGCTGTGGTCATCCCAGCGGTATTCCTCATCCACCCATCGAGTCTACATCTGTAAACACGCTGGTGGGAGAATGCGGTGCGATTACGCGACCTGCTGGAGGCAGCCGCGCAGAGGTCGCCGCTCGGGTGCGGTTCGCGTAAGGAGGAGCTCGCCGCGCTGCTCGGCGCCCGGGATCCAACGAACCCATCCGCTCTGTGCGCGCCCTGTGAGAGGAGCCTTGCTCTCAAGCGCCGGCTGTGCGGGTGACCAGACCGAGACCATTGCGGGGCAGCGCGCAGTAGTCCGCGGAGGTGCACGGCGCCGGTTGGCACAGTCATGACACCTTCTCGCCCGAGCAGTGAACGGCTCGTCCGTCCGCTCGCTCCTAGCACTCCTCTGCCGGCCCGTCCACGCCCCCGTCCGGCGCCGATGCCGGCACTACCCGCCCGGATCTCCCTGCCGGCATCCGTCAATGCTCCTGATCTGCTGCTGGGGATGGCTCTTCCGTCCCGCTGTGGCCGCGTTGGAGAGCAGCACATCCTGCACGCGCTCAGCTGGCAGCCGGGACACGGTCTCGACATTCAGCCACACCAGGGGATGCTCGTCATCGGCTCGGCGTACGGCAGCCGGCACAGGGTCGGCAGCAGAGGCGCCCTGCCCCTACCAGCGTCTGCGCGGCGACTGTGCGGGATCGAGCCCGGCCAACCGGTGCTGCTCGCCGCTCTCATCACCCGAGACCTGCTCGTTGTGCACCCCATTCGAACGGTCGCCCACCTCGTCGCCGATCTGCACACCCAGCTGGCGGGAGTCGGCAATGTCCACTGATCCGATGGCTATCGCCACCGCACAGCAGGTATTGGCCCACCTCGGTGTCACCCTGACCGACCTCCAATCCCACACCGGCGAGTCGGCCGTTCCGCCGACGGTCGCCGAATACCTGCCCCGCGTCTTCGCCGCAGCCGGTCCCGGCGCGCGACGCACCTACGGCACCTACTGGGAGCGGATGGCCGCCGCCTGGGGCGACCGACCGGTGGACGCGGGTTGCGGCCAGTGACGTCGAGGCGATGAAACAAGAGATGATCGCCACGGCTCGGTCGCGGCGTAACAGCCGCAACGGCCGGCATGCCGGCGAGCACGTCATCGCCGCCGCTCGCGCCTTCTACTCCCGGGCTGTCGCTGACGGTCTGATCGACGCGTCGGCCAGTCCTGCCCATCGTGTCGCCAAACCCCGCCGCCTTCCGAGCACGCGTCTGCGGCGGCGTGGTCAGCTCGGGAAAGCGTGCCTGCCACAACGCCCGCAGCCGGGCCGGGAGCCACAAGCTGGGCCACAAACGGCGCAGCGTCGGGCCGTGCAACCACCGGCACAGGTCCGTGACCGAATTGGCCTGGTTCAGTACCGTCTGGTACGTCAGCTGCAGATCGCCGGCGTCGTTCAGGTCGTAGGTGCTGTCGCCGGACCAGTCCAGCCACCGATCTAGCGTCACCACACCGCGAACCGGACCGCGCAGGTCGGACAGGGAGGCGGCGACCACGAAATGCCGCTGGTCCACATACCGCGACCCAGGCGGTGCACCACTGCCGCTGGCCATGTCTCCACCTCCTGCCCAGATCGTACGTGTGAGCGGCGTCGCCGGCTGGCACGACATCGACCTGCCGGCCATCTGACGTCCCGGGGTCGGCCTGCAGCCTGACGCTCATCGCCGAGGACGAACTCCCCTCCCCGCTCGCCGATCACCACACGGGCGGCCGGGCGCCTGCCAGGTGACCGCCTTACCCGGGACCGGACTGCCGCCGCCCGCGCGGGTTCGACTTCTCGCGCTGGCCGTCGGCAGCCTCCGGCTGGCCATCCCGGGCCGCGGTCCGCTATTGCCCGAGACGACGGGGCGGACGGACCGGGTGGCGCCGGGCACTGCCCAGCTTGCGGAAGGATACGCTCGCGGCTGCCTGGGCCAGATGTCGTGGAGGTGACCTTGGCGCGGCTGGTGCTGACCGAGGATGAGGAGTCCGTGCGTGTCGCGGTGGGGACACGCTCCTTCGTCCAGGCGCGTGCTCACCTCGACCAGGGCGAGCTGGTCGAGGTGCAGTGGGATTCGCGGGCCGGGCAGGCTCATGCTCGGCTCGGTGGCGACCTGTCCGGCACGGTGATCGCCATCGCGCGCACCGATCCGAGTGGCGACATCACGGCGGTGGAGGGATCGTGTAGCTGCGGTGACGATCCGGGCTGCGCCCATCCGGCCGCGTTGATCCTCGCCGTCTTGTCGGCCCGAGGTGTGCCCTGCCCGCGGGCCGTGGCGCCACCGCCGGTGTGGGAGACGGCGCTGTCCCCGCTGGTCGGTACGGCGCCCGAGCCTTCCGCCGATCCGGAGTCGGACCGGGCCGGCGTCGGGTTGCAGTTCGATCTTGCGGCTGCCGGGCAGGCCGGCGCGGAATCATCGTGGCGGATCGCCCTGCGCCCTGTGGTGCCAGGTCGCAGCGGGTGGGTGCGGTCGGGGATCTCCTGGTCGAATCTCAGTTACGCCTGGTACGGGCAGCCGAGGCGGGTGGAGCGGCACTGGCAGCTCCTCAAGGAGATCCTGGCGCTGTCCACGGCGGCCGAGGACCGGCACTACTACAGCGGCTACCAGCAGACGGTCTACCTGGACGCGTTCGCGAGCCGGCGGATCTGGGACTTGCTCAGCGAGGCTCAGGAGACCGGGTTGCCGATGGTGCAGGCCGGAAAGACGGCCGGGCGGGTCATCGTGTGCCGGGAACCGGCGCGGGTGTCAATACGGGTCGACCGGACCGGTGACGGCCTGCTGCTCGTACCAACCTTGCTGGCCGACGGCATGCTGGTCGCCCCGAATTCGTCCCTGCTGGTGGGCCAGCCGGTCCACGGCGTCGCCTGGTGGGGCGTGCGGGGCCAGGCCACCCCGCGGCCACGGGACAGGGTGCTGCGGCTCGCGCCGCTGGCGCGGCCGCTGGAGCCGGGCATCGCCGGCATGCTGGCAAAGCCGGCGATCCAGGTTCCCGCCGACGACGAGGCACGGTTCTTCGAGCAGTACTATCCGAGCCTGCTACGGCAGGCGGAAGTGGTCGCGGTGGATCCGTCGGTGCGGTTGCCCGATCTCGGGGCGGCGGCGTTGACGTTGACGGTGAACCGCATGGCCGGGCATCGGCTCTCGCTGAGATGGGAGTGGGTGCTTCCGGTCGGTGACCGCCAACATCGGGAGCCGCTGTGGGCGCCAGCACCCGTCGCCCACGCCGCCGACCGGGAGAAGGTGGTGCGGCGGGTGACCGAAATGGTCGCCGACCCGGCGCTGGGCCTGCTGGAGGCAACGCCTGCGGGGCCTCAGCTGGCGGCCACCGCCGACGTGGCCGGCGACACGATGATCCGGTTCCTGAACGATATCCTGCCCCGGCTGCCCGACATCGACGGCGTCGACGTCGTTACGCAGCTCGACGACGCGGGCCCCGCCTACCAGGAGACGCTGCAGGCTCCGGTCATCACGTTCGCCGGCGCAGACATCAGCGGGCAGCCGGACTGGTACGACCTGTCGGTACAGGTGACGGTCGACGGCGAGCAGGTGCCGTTCGACAAGCTCTTCATCGCGCTCGCCGCGGATCAGCAGTACCTCATCCTGCCCAGCGGCACGTACTTCAGCCTCGACCGCGCCGAGTTCCGCCAACTACGCGACCTGATCGCCGAGTCTCGCGCGCTGGACGACCCGCCGCCCGGCGTGCTGCGGATCGGGCGCTTCCAGGCCGGGCTGTGGCAGGAACTGGCGGAACTCGGCGAGGTCACCGGCCAGGCCGCCGCCTGGCAGGAGGCGGTGCGCTCACTGTCCGACGCGGGCAACCGCGTCGAGCATCCGATCCCATCGGGGCTGAAGGCCACGCTGCGGCCGTACCAGCAGGACGGGTTCCGGTGGCTGGCCGCCCTGCACGAGCACCGACTCGGCGGGGTCCTCGCCGACGACATGGGCCTGGGTAAGACCCTGCAGGCTTTGGCCTTGATCTGCCATGTCCGCGAGCTCGGCGGTCCGCGGGCGCCGTTCCTGGTAGTCGCCCCTGCAAGCGTTGTGCACAGCTGGGCGAGCGAAGCAGGCCGGTTCGCGCCGGACCTCGTGGTCACCACCATCACCCAGACCCGCGCGCGTCGCGGCGCGACGCTCGCCGACGCGGTCTGCGGTGCGGATCTGGTGGTCACCTCCTACACCCTGTTCCGACTCGAGTTCGAAGACTACGAGGCCCTCGACTGGGCCGGACTGGTCCTCGACGAGGCCCAGTTCGTCAAGAACCCCCACTCGCAGGGATACCGCTGCGCGAAGCGACTCTCGGCACCGTTCAAGCTCGCCATCACCGGTACGCCGATGGAGAACAATCTCCTCGAACTGTGGTCGCTGCTGTCCATCACCGCGCCTGGCCTGTTCCCTCGCGCGGACCGGTTCACCGATCATTACCGCAATCCGATCGAGAAGGCCCACGACCCGGAACGGCTCGCCCAGCTACGACGGCGGATCCGGCCGCTGATGCTGCGCCGCCGCAAAGCCGACGTGGCCGCCGACCTGCCGGACAAGCAGGAACAGGTCATCGAGCTGGACCTCAACCCGAAACACCGCAAGGTGTACCAGACCTACCTGCAGCGGGAGCGGCAGAAGGTGCTCGGCCTGCTCGGCGACCTGCAGCAGCACCGGTTCGAGATCTTCCGGTCACTGACCCTGCTGCGGCAGGCCAGCCTCGACGTCACCCTGGTCGACCCGAAACACCGCGCCGTGCCGTCAACGAAACTGGACGTGCTGGCCGAGCAGGTCAACGATCTCGTCGCCGAAGGCCACCGGACTCTGGTGTTCAGCCAGTTCACCCGGTTTCTGGACGCCGCCCGGGAGCGGCTGGAGGCAGCGGGCATCCACTGCTGCTACCTCGACGGAGCCACCCGCGACCGGGCGACGGTGCTCGCCGAGTTCAAGAACGGTATGGCACCGGTGTTCCTGATAAGCCTCAAGGCCGGCGGTTTCGGGCTGAACCTAACCGAGGCCGACTACTGCATCCTGCTCGACCCATGGTGGAACCCCGCCACCGAAGCGCAGGCCGTGGACCGCGTGCACCGCATCGGACAGACCCGCAACGTGATGGTCTACCGCCTGGTCGCCAAGGACACGATCGAGGAGAAAGTGATGGCGCTCAAGGCCCGCAAGGCCGAACTGTTCGGAAGCGTCCTCGACGGCGGTGACTTCGCGTCCGCGCAGCTGACCGCCGACGACATCCGAGACCTGCTCCAATAGCGCACCTCGCGGCGGCCCTCAAGCCGGTCGCGGCGGCCGACCGAATGGCCCACGTCGAAAAACTCGGCCACGATCACGCCCTGGCCGTCGATCACGTCCTCGGCGAAGTCGCGCTGCCACCGCGCAGACGACAGCCGGTCCTGGAACTCCCGCGTCGACATCCGGCCGTAGAACGCGAACCGGATGCTCAGCGGCTTCGGTGTCGTCGGGCGTCGCGTCCGCAGGCGGCCTCGCCGATTCGGCTGCCGTAGCCACCAGCCGAGCAGGTCAGGGCCGTCAAGTTCCGTCGCGTACTGCATCAGGACCTCCCACACCGAGGCTTACAGGCAGCTCTCGATATGGATGGATAACGATGTGACGGTTCGCTGGACTCGGCCACTCACCACACATGTTGGCGCAGAGGAGGGCGTCGAGGTTCGAGGCGGTTGCTCGCCTTGACGCGGTGCCTGTGGCGGCCTTGTCGCGTGGTCAAACTGGCCCGTAGCCGGTGCGGCAGCTATCGTTCGGAATTCGCAGGGCCGGTGCGCCGACCTTCGATAGTGCCGCTCAGCGGGCCTTCTTCGTCGCTCGCTTGCCGGGCGGAGTCAACAGGTCGGCGATCGCCGCGATCGCGGACGGCACCAGGCGGTAGTACGCCCAGACGCCCCGCTTCTCGCGCTCGAGCAGGCCGGCCTCGGCGAGGATCCGAAGGTGATGACTCACGGTCGGCTGGGAGAGACCAAGCGGCGCGGTGAGGTCACTGACGGACGCCTCGCCCTCCGGGGCGGACTGGATCAGACTGAGCAGTCGCAGCCGGGCCGGGTCGGCGAACGCCTTCAGCACTCCGGCGAGCCGCTCGGCATCGGCACGCTTGATCGGCTCGTCAGCAAGCGGCGAGATGGCAGTCGTAGCTGTTTTCGCAGTTGGCACGTCTGCCATCGTTGCACCAACGCCATCGATACGCCGCTTGAACCAGTACCCGGTCGCCGTCAGTTTGCGGGCAGGGAGCCGTTTGACCTGTCCCGGCCGTGTCAGCGGCCGGATGAGCGAGGGTCGGCCCCGCCCAACGGGTCACCGGGCGGACGGGTAGCGCCGGCGGGTGGGTGAGGCGGTGGGACGCAGTTCGGTGAGCAGCTTCTCCACCCGGGCGCGGATCTCGTCGCGGATCGGGCGGACGGCTTCGACGCCCTTGCCGGCGGGGTCTTCGAGCTTCCAGTCCTCGTAGCGCTTGCCGGGGAAGACGGGGCAGGCGTCGCCGCAGCCCATGGTGACGATGACGTCGGAGGACTCGGCGGCCTCGTACTCGAGGAGCTTGGGGGTCTGGTCGGTGATGTCGATGCCGACCTCGCGCATGGCCTCGACGGCGGCCGGGTTGACCTGGTCGGCGGGTGCGCTGCCTGCGGAGCGGACCTCGACGGTGTCGCCGGCGAGGTGGCGCAGCCAGCCGGCGGCCATCTGGGAGCGGCCGGCGTTGTGGATGCAGATGAACAGGACGCTGGGCTTGTCGCTCATGGGGTGCCTTTCGTGCAGGACGAGTCGTGGGGCCGGTTGACCGGCGCGTCGTCGGGGTCGAGGGCCAGGTGGTGGTCCGGGTTGCTGTTGCGGTCGACGGTGCGGTAGCGGCCGGGGTCGTGACGGCGGTTGACGAAGACGTGATCAGGCCGAGCCGCGCTGGTATCGCATCGGTGCGCTGTCATGAACGGCGGCCGACGGCGGCGTCCTCGTCGGTGGGGACGACAACCTGGTCCGCGGCGGTGCCCGCGTCGGGGTAGAGGGCCGCGAGCAGGCCGACACCGACGGCGAGGCCGACAAGCTGGGCCAGGACGAAGCCCGGGACCGAGGTGGGGGCGATCCCGGCGAAGGTGTCGGTGAACGCGCGGCCGATGGTGACTGCCGGGTTGGCGAACGAGGTGGACGAGGTGAACCAGTACGCGGCGCCGATGTAGGCGCCGACGGCGGCGGGGGCGACCAGGGCGCGGCCGGAGCGGGCGAGGGCGAAGATCAGCAGGATCAGCCCTGCCGTGGCGACGACCTCGCCCAGCCATAGGTGTCCGGCGGCGCGGTCCTTGCCGGAGAAGTCGACGGCGGCCAGGTCGAACATCAGGTTCGCCAGCACTGCTCCAGCGATCCCGCCCAACACCTGTGCCACGACGTATCCGCCCAGGTCGCGGGCGGTGAGGCCGGTGCCGGCGCGGCGGCCGAGGAACCAGTCGGCGGCGGACACGACCGGATTGAAATGGGCCCCGGAGACCGGTCCGAAGATCAGGATCAGTGCGGCGAGCGCGAAGACGGTGGCGGTGGAGTTCTCCAAAAGCTGGAGGCCCACATCGCCGGGGGAGAGGGTGGTGGCCATGATGCCGGAGCCGACCACGGCGGTGACCAGCAGGGCGGTGCCGACGAACTCGGCCAGCAGGCGCCGCCGAAGTGCGATGGTCATCAGTCTGTTCTCTCCCATGATCTGAAGGGCCCCCGTCTCGCCGGGGTGGTGGTTACCAGGTGGTGGTGACGTTCAACTCGTCGAGGAGTCGGCGGACCCAGCGTTCGATCTCGTCGCGGATCGGCCGCACGTCGGCCAGGTTCAGGCCGGCGGGGTCGTCGACGGTCCAGTTCTCGTAGCGGGTGCCGGGGAAGACGGGGCAGGTGTCGCCGCAGCCCATGGTGACCACGACGTCGGCGGCGCGGACCACCTCGTCGGTCCAGGGCTTGGGGAATTCCTGCGAGATGTCGATGCCGCGTTCGGTCATCGCCGCGATCGCGGCGGGGTTGATCTCGATGCCGGGTTCGCTGCCGCCGGACCAGGCGATCGCGTGCTCGCCGGCCAGGTGGGTGAAGAAGCCCAGGGCCATCTGCGAGCGACCGGCGTTGTGGGTGCACAGGAACAGCACCACGGGGCGGCCGTCACGGTGGTGCCCCTCGACCCGGGCCAGGGCCCGCAGGCGCTGGCGGGCGAACCGTTCGGCGAGCAGCGGTAGGTAGTTCGGGATGGTGGCGGCGGTGGCGAACTGGTCGTAGCTGCTGTGCAGGAACTTCTCGATGGTCTCGGTGCCGTAGATGCCGTCGAACTCCTCGGCCAGCCGGGTCGCCGCGGTGTGCAGGGCGACCTGCTGGTCGAGGGTGATCTCCTGCTGGGGCCATGCGGTGGTGTCGGTCATCGGTTGCCTCTGGGCAGGACGGCGGGGGCGAGCCGGTCGACGCGGTCGGCGAGGTCGGCGTAGGCGGCTTCGAACGCCTCGTCGGTGTCCACACGCACCGGGTCCGGGACGGACCAGTGCAGCCGCGGGCGGACCGGCCCGGTCAGGTCCTCGTGGGCGTTGTCGCACACGGCGATTACCAGGTCGTCCCCGCGTACGACGTCGGTGACGTGGGCGGTGCCGGTCGGGTCGAGGTCGAGGTGGTGGCGGTGAGCCACGGCCACCGCGCGGGGATGGACGCGGGCGGCGGGCTTCGTGCCGGCGGAGGCCACGTCGCTGTGGGTGCGCCGCTTCCACAGGGCGGCAGCCAGCTGGGAGCGGGCCGAGTTGTGGGTACACACGAACACCACCCGGCCGACACCGGTCAGGCGTGGGGTGGCGAGGGCGGCCAGCGCCTCCGGCAGCAGCCGCAGGTAGGTGCGGCGCCGATCTCCCTCGGAGCGGCCTTTGGTGACCAGGCCGGCGTCGGTGAGGACCTTGACGTGGTGGGCGATCAGGTTCGTCGGCATGTCGAGGGTGTGGGCGATTTCGCCGGGGGAGGCGTCGCCCAGGGTGAGCGCGTCCACGATCGCCAGGCGGGCCGGGTCGCCGAGGGCGGCGTGGATCCGGGCTCGCCCGACGAGAGAAGAAGGCTCAACGTTCATTGACTCAATTATCGCTGAGCAATTAGCCGGAGTCAAGCCGGTCTTGCGAAGTTGAGCTCATCCTTGCCGGTGTTGGTGCCGGCTGATCAGCAGCAGGTCGCCAGGTAGGACTGCAGATCCGACAAAGCGGCGAGGGTGCCGTCGCGGTCAGCCCGATAGAACACCGTCTTGCCGTCCCGTCGCGAGGTGACCACTCCGCCGCGTCGCAGCAGCGTCAACTGCTGCGACGCCGTGGCCTGGCTGATGCCGACCCGCTCGGCCACCTCGCCAACGGACATCTCGGCGCCGCGAGCGAACAGCATCATGATCCGCTGCCGGGTGGGACTGCCGAGCGCCTTGAGGAACTCCTGCGTCCGCGGTGCAAGACCCGAGACGGCGCTCTGTGGCCCGGTCGGCTGGTCGGCGGCGGTCTGGCTCATGGTCACACCTTTCCTCGCCATCATCATATTGTCATTCAACAAAACGACGATATGATCGTGAGGTGACTGCTCAAGTCGATCCCGTGATCATCATTGGCGGCGGCCAGTCCGGCCTCGCCGCCGCCCGAGCCGCCCTGGACACCGGCCTGCGACCCGTCGTCCTGCACGCCGGCGCCGAACCAGTCGGCTCATGGCCTGACTACTACGACAGCCTCACCCTCTTCTCGCCCGCAGGCTACAGCGCCCTGCCCAGCATGCCCTTCGACGGCGACCCGGACCGCTACCCCCACCGCGACGAGGTCACCGCCTACCTCCGCCGCTACGCCGATGCCCTCGCCGTCGATATCCGCACCCGCACCCGAGCCATCGCCGTGCACGCCCGTGCAGGCGGCGGATACCTCGTACGTACCGACGCCGGAGACGAGTTGCCCGCCGCCGGAGTCGTCGCCACCGGCTCCTTCGGCAACCCGTACCTGCCGACCCTGCCCGGGCAGAGCGAGTACGGCGGGGACCTGCGGCACGTCGCCGACTACCACTGCCCAGACGCGTACGACGGCAAGCGCATCGTCGTCGTGGGGGCTGGCAACTCCGCCGTCCAGGTCGCCTACGAACTCGCCCCGTCCGCCTACGTGACCCTGGCGGCCCGCGAGCCGATCCGGTTCCTGCCACAGCGAATCCGCGGACAGGACCTGCACCACTGGCTCCGCGTCACCGGTGGCGACCGCCTCCCGCGCGCGATCATCACCCGCCTCGTCCGGCACGCCACCGTTCTCGACACCGGCCGCTACCGCGACGCCATCACCTCGGGCCGGCTTCCTCGGCGGGACATGTTCACCGCCTTCACCCCGGACGGCGTCCTGTGGCGCGACGGCACCGTGGAGCAGGTCGACGCCGTCATCTTCGCCACCGGCTACCGGCCCGATCTCGACTACCTCGCGCCTCTCGCCACCGTCGATCGCGGCGTGCCGCAGCAGGTGGATGGCATCTCCACCACCCATCCCGGCCTGGTCTACCTGGGCCTGGAGTTCCAGCGATCCTTCGCCTCGAACACCCTGCGCGGCGTGGGACGCGACGCCGCGCACGTCATGGCCGCCCTCGCCGCACACGCGGACCGACGTCCGCGCTTCTTCCGTCAGGTGCGTCCCACGGCACCCGGTGCCCAGCGGTCGACGTCGCCCCTGCACGTGGATGGAGCCACGGACGGTGCCGGCGGGTGACGGCGGTGGGGGAGCGAGGTCAGACCTTGGCTGCGGCTGTCGGCTCGATCGACAGCAGTGCGGCGAACTGGCGCAGGATCTGCGGTCGGGCGCGGTAGTAGACCCAGGTGCCCCGCCGCTCGGCGTCGACGAGGCCCGCCTCGCGCAGCGTCTTGAGGTGGTGGGAGATGGTCGGTCCGGTCAGGTCGAACGCCGGCGTCAGGTCGCACACGCACGCCTCGCCGTCCTCGGCGGAGGCGATCATCGACATCAGCTGCAGCCGCACCGGGTCGCCGAGGGCTTTGAACGCGGGCGCGAGGACTGCGGCCGTCTCGGCCGGCACCCGGCGCTGGGCCAGCGGGGGGCAGCACGGCGCGTCGGCGTTGAGATCGACGACGGGAAACGGCGCCTGTTGCTTCGACATTCCTCTAGGTTGACATCTCTCTAATCAGCGTGCAACTCTCTGCTTAGACGGACGTCAAGACAGCCGTATGAAGGAAGGGCCCCATCCATGTTCGGCTCCACCCGCCGCTCATCCGCTCTTCGCGCTGGAGTCCGGTTCTGCGACTCCTGCGCCCAGGTGTCCACCGCCGCCGAGCGGGCGCAGCGCCGCTACGACCGCGCCCGCACCACCGTCTACACGCTGATCAGCCACCGTTGACAAGAGGACCTGAGATGAGCGAGAACACCCAGACCGCCGGCGGCTTCGCGGGCGACCCGGCCGCCGCCCTGCAGGTCACGGGTTCCGGTGCCTGCTGCGGCAGCCCCGCCCAGGCCGTCGGCGGGATCCTCCCGCCGGCCGGCGCGACCGCCAGCGATGACCCGTGCTGCGGTACCCAGCAGGCCGCCCAGGCGGCTGACTCGTGCTGCGGCACCGAGGCCAAGGCCGACGCCATCGCCACCGGGCAGGGCTGCTGCTCATGACCGCCCCCACCGACCTCGCTGACCTGCTCAACCAGGTCGGCGCCAACCGGATGACCGCCACCATTGCCACCCTCGCCTCCGACCCTATGGCGGGGCGGCGTGTCGGCTCGGCCGGCGGGGCGACGGCCCGCGCCTGGCTCGTCGACCAGCTCATCGCCCTCGGTGCCGACGTTCGCACCGAGGAGTTCCCGGTCCGCGCCGTGCCGCAGGTGTACGAGGCGCCGACGGTTACCTGGGGCGATCGTGGCGGCACCGAGGAGCTGGTGTTCGGGCGGCAAGTCGCGATCCACCCCGCCTCCGCCGACACGTCCGACATCCGACGCGGCGCCCTCGGCGTCGCCGGCAAGGACGACCCGGCGGGGCGGTGGCTGGTCGTGCCGGCCGAAATGAGCCTCTTCGACGCCTACCGCGACACCCGCGGCGCGGCCGGACTGCTGGTCCGCCGTCCGGTCGACGCCGAGGGCTGGCAGTTCACCATGCTCGCCGGACCCGACCCAGGGCCGCTGCCGGTGCTGACCCTCGACCCGGACACCCACAACGCCGTGCTCACCGCCGCCACCGCAGCAGACAGCTGGCTGGCCGGCGCGACGCCACTGCGCCGCGACGACGTCACCGGCACCAACATCCACGCCCGACTCCGGCAACCCGTTCCCGACGGTGCCGACCTGCTCCTGACCGCCCACTACGACGGCGTCGGCGACCACCCCGGGCTCCGCCTGCCCGGCGCTTCGGACAACGCCACCGGCGTCGCCGTGGTCCTCGAAGCCGCCCGCACTCTCACCACCGCACTGCCCACTGGCGCGGGACTGTCCATCGCCCTGCTCGACGGGGAGGAAGTCGGCGCACTCGGCTCCGCCCACCACGCCTCCCAACTCCGCGCCGAAGGGGCCGCACCGCTGGTCATCAACGTCGACGGCGCCGGCCGCCTCGACGGGGCGGCCGCGGTCGAGGCCGGCGGCCCCGCCCACCGCCTCCTGGCCTTGCTCGACCAAGCTGGCCGGCACGCCGGCGTCCCCCTAACGGCGGGTCCGGTGGCGTCTGACAACCGCCGCTACGGCAGCGCCGGTTTCGCCGCAATCGGGATCGGCGCCGGCATGGGCGGCTACCACAGCCCCGCCGACACCCCCGACAAGGTCGACCCCACCACCCTCGGCGCCATCGCCCGGCTCGTCGTCGCGACCACTCACCTCGCGGCGGCGGCACCCGCTACACTTTCATCGTCAATCGGCGATAAACGATAGAAGGAGTGGTGGTGGGCGACCTCCTCGACCGGGACACCGCGCAGACCTACGCCTCGTGGTTCCGGGCCCTCGCGGACCCGACGCGGGTGCAGATCGTCGAGTACCTCGCCCGGCACGCCCGGCCGATGAGCGTCGGCGAGATCGTCGCCGCCGTCGGGCTGGCCCAGTCCACCGTCTCCCAACACCTGAAGATCCTCACCGAGGTGCGGTTCGTGCTTGTCGAGCCGGTCGGCACCGCCCGCCACTACCGCATCAACGACGCCTGCGTCGGCTGCTTCCCGTCGGCCGCCGACGTCGTCATGGGCCGGCCGGCCCCCAACCCGAAGGGAGCCTGCTGATGGCCGACATCACCGTCCGTCCTATGACCTCGGACGACGCCGATCGTGTCCTCGCCATCTACCAGGCTGGCCTCGACGGCGGCAACGCCAGCTTCGAGACCACCGCACCCACCTGGACGGCATTCGACGAGGCCAAGCTGCCTGACCACCGCCTCGTGGCCGTCGACGCGGACGACATCGTGGTCGGGTGGGTGGCGGTGTCGCCGACGTCAAGCCGGGCGGTCTACGCCGGGGTGGTCGAGCACTCCGTCTACGTCGACCCCGCTGCCCAAGGGCGTGGCGTGGCCCGGCTGCTGCTGGACGCGCTGATCTCCTCCACCGAGGCCGCCGGCATCTGGACCATCCAGTCCGGCGTCTTCCCCGAGAGCACCGCCAGTCTCACCCTGCACCAGCGGGCCGGCTTCCGCGTCATCGGCATCCGCGAGCGGGTCGGCCGGCACCACGGTCGGTGGCGCGACGTCGTCCTGCTCGAGCGCCGCAGTCCCGTCATCTGAACCCCTTCGGCTCCGCCCGCCCCAGCACTACTGCACCTTCTTGATTCGACAGTTTTCAACGCAGAGGAGTTTTCCGATGAGTGCCCTGAACGAGCTGCCCGTCGTGGTGATCGGCGCGGGCCCGGTGGGTCTGGCCGCCGCCGCGCACCTGCATGAGCGTGGCCTGCCCTTCCTTGTTCTGGAGGCCGGTGACACCGCCGGCGCGGCGGTGCGGCAGTGGGGGCACGTGCGGGTGTTCTCCCCGTGGCGCTACAACGTCGACCCGGCCGCGCGCCGGCTGCTCGACGACGCCGGCTGGGTCGCCCCGGCCGAGGACGCCCTGCCCACCGGCGCGGAGCTGGTCGCCGACTACCTTCAGCCCCTCGCAGAGCTGCCGCAGCTCAAGCCCCACCTGCGCTGCGGCGCGCGGGTGGAGGCGATCAGCCGGCTCGGCCTGGACCGGCTGCGCACCGCCGGGCGCGAGCAGACGCCGTTCCTGATCCGCCTCGCCGACGGTGAAGAGGTGCTCGCCGGGGCCGTCATTGACGCATCCGGCACCTGGGGCACCCCCAACGTCCTCGGTGCCTCCGGCCTGCCGGCCCGTGGAGAGAAGGACGTGGCCGCGTACCTGGAGCACGCTCTGCCGGACGTGCTCGGCGCAGACCGGGACCGCTTCGCCGGCCGGCACACCCTCGTCGTCGGCGCCGGCCACTCCGCCGCCAACACCCTGCTCTCCCTGGCCGAGCTGGCCGCCGCGGAGCCGGGCACGGAGGTGACCTGGGCGATCCGCTCGGCGAGCCCGGCCCGCACCTACGGCGGCGGCGACGCCGACGCCCTGCCAGCCCGCGGCGCGCTCGGCTCCCGGCTGCGCGAGCACGTGGACGCCGGCCGGATCCGGCTGCTCACCGGCTTCTCCGTCCACGCCCTCACCCCGGCCGACGGCCGGGTCGCCGTGGTCGTCCGGCACGCCGACGGTAGCGAGGAGCAGGTGGTCGTTGACCGGATCGTCGCCGCTACCGGCTTCCGCCCCGACCACTCCATTGCCGCCGAGCTGCGCCTCGACCTCGACCCGGTCATAGGCGCCACCCGCGCCCTCGCCCCGCTGATCGACCCGAACGAGCACTCCTGCGGCACCGTCCCCCCGCACGGCGTCGACGAGCTCGAACACCCGGAGGTCGGCTACTACGCCGTCGGCATGAAGAGCTACGGCCGCGCGCCCACCTTCCTCATGGCCACCGGCTACGAGCAGGTCCGCTCCGTTGTCGCCGCCCTCGCCGGCGACTGGACCTCCGCCCGCGACGTCCAGCTCGACCTGCCCGAAACCGGCGTCTGCAACAGCAACCCCGCCGACTCCACCGGCACCGACAGCTGCTGCGGACCGGCCCCGGCGGCGGAGGCGGCCGGCAAGGGCCTGGCCACCGGCATCTCCGGCGGCCTGCTGTCCGCGCCGCTGAGCCTGATCAGCCTCGACGTCGCACCCGCCGGTGGCCAGACTGGCGGCTGCTGCGGCAGCTGACGACCACCAACCTCACCACGGTGCCCGCCGGCCGACAGGTCGGCGGGCACCATGCCCATGGCCGGCGCATCGTCGCGGCACTCGCCATCACCAGCACCATCGGCTACGGCACCCTCTACTACGCGTACGCCGTCCTGCTGGGCCCGATGGCGGCCAGCCTTGGCGCCTCCACCACGGCCGTCACCGGCGCGCTGACCGCCAGCGTCCTCGCCGGCGCGTTGATGGCCATCCCGGTCGGCAGATGGCTCGACCGGCACGGCGGACGAGCACTCATGACCACCGGGTCGATTACCGCCACCGCACTATTGATCGCCTGGTCCCAAACCCAGGGCATTGGGCAGCTCTACGCCGTCATGATCGGCATCGGGATCACCGGCGCGATGGTGCTCTACGAACCTGCCTTCGCCGTCATCGTCTCCTGGCGCACCCCCCGACCGGCGCCCTACATGGCTGTCCACCTGGCTCGGCCGCCCCGTCCACTGACGGCCCCTGCACTGCTCGCGGTCACCGTCGTCGCCGGGTTCGCCAGCACCATCTTCATGCCACTCACCGGCCTGTTCGTCGCGCAGCTCGGCCGGCGCGGCGCGCTGCTCACGCTCGCCGCCGTCCATGGCGTAGTGACTGTGCCGCTGCACGCCCTCACCATCCGTAAACCGCCGCATGCCGGCACACCCAGCCCCGCCGCGCGACCGGACCACACCCTACGACGCATCGCCACGGCCGCGATACGCGATACCCGGTTCTGGATCCTCGCCGCCGCGCTCATCGCCCACGGTGCGGCCACCAGCACCATCGGCGTCCACCTGGTCAGCTACCTGACCAGCCGCGGCCACCCGGCTACTTTCGCCGCCACGGCCGCCGGCCTCCTCGGCGTCCTGTCCGTCACCGGAAGGCTCGTCCTCACCGGCGCCCGACGCCGACTCCCCGTCACCACCATCGTCGCTGGCGTCTTCGCCATCCAAGAAAACCATGGCCCCTGGCGGGGCCACCCACAGGTGGGTGAAACTCGGTCGGCGGTGTCGCTCGCCGTCGCCGATGATGCTTGGTGCCCTCGCGGTGCCTGAATCCAAGAATGGTGTGGGAGTCCGTCCCTGGTATCCCAGGTTGTTGCCCCCGTGCACGTGTCTCAGTGTCATGAGTCTATGACGGGCTCTGCGAGCGGCGCCGTCCCTGGTTGGTGATCGGGACGGAGCTGGAGGCTCGTTTGGATGTGTTGTACTCGCATGTCGCGGGGATCGATGTGCATAAGCAGCAAGTACGGTGAGTGTGCGTACACCGGACGCGGCGGGCGGTACGGCGGGAGAAGACCAGGACATTCCGTACGTTCTACGCGGAGTTGCTGGCGATGGCGTCCTGGCTGGTCGAGCATTATGTGACGCGGGTGGCGATGGAGTCGACCGGCCGCGCCTACGACCACATGATCGGCCTGGACCTGGCCGACGTCAGCGTCGACGGGGCCATCACGAAAGAAACCCATGGCCCCTGGCGGGGCCACCCACAGGTGGGTGAAACTCGGGTCGGC